>JAEUNS010000221.1 GCA_016790005.1 Zoogloeaceae bacterium | reverse complement strand
CTGAGGAGGGCGTCGGCCTTGTGCAGCAGCACATCGGCCTCACGCAGTTCGGCGTCGGCGTCCGGCTCGTCACGGATACTCACAAGGCCTCCCGCCGGATGGCGTCGAAAGCGATGGGCGCGAGGCCCGCGGCCTTGTAGTGCTGCCAGCGCAAGCGTCCGGGCAACCTGTGCGCGTCGTCCAGTCCGATGATCTCGATGATCGCGCGAAACTGCGAGGCCTCGGGCGGGACGTCGACGGCAAGGTTGAAGATGAGGTCGGTATGGGGCCAGCGGGGCGGCGCGCCTGCCACATCGAGCACGATCGGCGTCTCGCCGGCCAGCGCCGAACCCGCTTCAACATGCGGCACGAATGCGCGCTGCTGATGGCTCCACAGCAGGTTGTCTAAGCGACGCATTGCCCCGGTGTCTTCCAGGCGCACCGCGACCTTGCGTCCGCTGCGGTAGGCGCTGGTGACCAGTTCGCATGCGAGCGCGAACGGGTCCGGCGCATTGTGGTAGAAGCGCACGCTGGTCACCGGCTCAATTCGCCTTGCTGCGCCCGATCAGGAATTCGCACAACAGTGGTACCGGCCGGCCGGTCGCACCCTTGGCGTCGCCCGAGACCCAGGAGGTGCCGGCGATGTCGAGGTGCGCCCACTTGTAGGCCTTGGTGTAGCGCGCGAGAAAGCATGCCGCCGTGATCGAGCCGCCGAAGCGACCACCAATGTTGGCCATGTCGGCAAAGTTGCTCTTGAGCCCTTCCTGGTATTCCTCCCACAGCGGCATCTGCCAGGCGCGGTCACCCGAACGTGTGCCGCAGTCGACGAGCTCGCGGGCGAGTTCGTCATCGTTGGCCATGAGTCCGCTCGGAATCTTGCCCAGCGCGATGATGATTGCGCCGGTGAGGGTGGCGATGTCGACCACGCACGCGGGGTCGAAGCGCTCGGCATAGGTCAGCGCGTCGCAAAGCACCAGCCGGCCTTCGGCGTCGGTGTTGAGGATTTCGATGGTCTGGCCGCTCATCGAGGTGACCACGTCGCCAGGTTTGGTGGCGCCTCCACCGGGCATGTTCTCGGTAGCCGGAATGATGCCCACGACGTTGAGTGGCAGGCCGAGTTCCCCGAGGGTCTTGAAGGTGCCCAGTACCGACGCGGCGCCGCACATGTCGTACTTCATCTCGTCCATCTCGGCGCCGGGCTTGAGCGAAATGCCGCCGGTGTCGAAGGTGATGCCCTTGCCCACCAGCACTACCGGCTTGTCCTTGGGTTTTCCACCCTTGTAGTGCATCACGATGAATCGGGGAGGCTCATGCGAGCCGCGTGCGACCGACAGAAAGGAGCCCATGCCGAGCTTCTCGGCGTCCTTGCGGTCGAGGATCTCGACCTTGAACTTGTACTGGGTGCCGAGCAGCTGTGCGGTTTCGGCGAGATAGCTGGGGGTGCAGACGTTGGCCGGCAGGTTGGCCAGTTCGCGGGTCAGCGCCATGCCATCCGCAATTGCCTTGCCCTGCGCGACAGCCGTCTTGAGTTCGGTGAGCGCCTTGTTGATTGTGAGCAGGGTGACTTCGCTGACGCCTTTCGATTCGATCTTCTTGCTTTTGGTGGCATCGTAGCCATAGCCGGCATCGGCGATTATGCGGGTTGCCTGCTGCACGGCCCAGGCGGTGTCGCGCCCGGGCAGCTCGATGTCTGCAAGGGTCACCGCGGCTGCCTGCCGGACCGGTCCGGTCGTGAGCGACTTTGCGACGGCCCCAACCGCGTCGCGCCAGGCCTTTTCGCCAAAGTCAGCTTCCTTGCCGAGACTCGCAATGATGAGCCGCTCGCAGTGGATGCCTTCGGGGTCGTGCAGGTTGAGTAGCGCACCGGCCTTATGATCGAGCTCGCCACGTGCAATCAGGCGCGCAATGAGCCCGCCACATGCCTGGTCGACGGCTATTGCTGCTTGCCCGAGCTTGCCATCGGAGTGTGCGCCGATGACCAGAATGCCGGTCTTGTGTTTTTCCGGGCTGCCGGTCTTTATGGTAAATTGCATGAACGCTTCCTTGTGGATTGTCTGGCTTCGACCGGACCCGATTATGGCTTGTTCGCGCCGAGCCCGTCAAAACTCCCATTCGCTTCGATCGCCCGGTTTTCTCTAGAACATGATTTTCAGCCGCGCCCTGAGGCGCGAATTCGCACAAACCGCCGCGGGTGTCTTTGTGGCGTTGTTCGCGATCCTGATCACTACCGTGCTCATCCGCCTGCTTGCTCAGGCGGCGGGTGGCCGGATTCCACCCGATGCAGTGCTGTCGATGATCGGCCTGGGGGCGCTCGGCCAGTTGCCGCTGGTGTTGTCCCTATCGGTTTTCATCGCGGTACTCATGACGCTGTCACGCGCCTATCGCGATTCCGAGATGGTGGTGTGGGCCGCGTCCGGCGTGTCCCTGACCGGGTTCTTCGGCCCGGTGTTGCGTTTTGCGCTGCCGTTTGTGCTCATGAGTGCGGCCGGGGCGCTTTACATCACGCCCTGGGCTTATCTCAAGAGCGCCGAGTTTCAGGCGAGTCTCGAGTCGCGGGACGATACCACCCGGGTTGCGCCCGGGGTTTTCAGGGAATCGTCGGGCGCGCGCCGGGTGTTCTTCGTCGAGATCGGTGCGGGCGAGGATGCGAAGCTGCGCAACGTGTTCGTGAGTTCGGAGATCGACGGGGTGCTCGATGTTGTCGCCGCCGCGACCGGGTCGGTGTTTACCGACGACTCGGGGGCGCGATTCGTTGTGCTCGAAGATGGTCGTCGTTACGAAGGAAAACTCGGTACGCCCGAGTTCAGGGTGCTGGAGTTCGAGCGTTACACCGTGCGAGTCGAGGAGCCCAAGGCGGTCAGCCCGTTTGCCAAGCTGCGCACGGTGCCGACGGTCGAGTTGCTCAACGATCTGAGCCCGCGCAACTTGGGCGAGTTGTCTAGCCGTATCGGCACACCGCTCGCCTGTCTGCTGCTTGCCTTTCTCGCTGTGCCGCTCGCCTACATCAACCCGCGAGCCGGTCGTGGCAACAACCTGATCATCGCTGTACTGGCCTACCTCGTGTATAGCAACGTGATCAGCGTGTTCCAGGCATGGGTGGGGCAGGGGCGCATGAACTTCGCACTGGCGGTCGTGCTGCCGCACCTGGTGATCATTGCGGTCATCGCATTCATGACCTACCGGCGCATTGCGCTGGTGCCCTTCTGGCGAAAAAGCCGATGAGCGCGGTCCTGACACGCTATCTCGCGCGCGAGATCTTCTCTGCCACGGCGTTGGTCACGCTGGCGTTCGTGGGCTTGTTCGCGTTCTTCGACTTCGTGAACGAGCTCGATGCGATCGGTAATCACGGCTACGAAATGCATCATGGGCTGGTTTACGTTCTGTTGCTGATGCCCGGGCGGATCTATGAGCTGATTCCGATCACGACCCTGATCGGCAGCCTCTATGCCCTCACGACGCTCGCCCGCCACTCCGAGATTACCGTGATGCGGGCCTCGGGCATGTCTACCGCGCGCATGCTCCGAGCACTCATGAGTATCGGACTCGTGTTCGTGGTGACGACGTTCGTTTTTGGCGAGTATGTGGCCCCGCCGGCCGAGCGCGCTGCCAAGCAGTGGCGACTGACCGCGACGGGAGCGTCGGTGTCGCAGCAATTGAGCTCTGGCCTGTGGGTGCGCGATGGCCTGCGCTTCATCAACGTTCGCAAGGTGCTGCCGGATCGCACCATGCAAGGGGTGCGGATCTTCGATTTCGACGACGCCCGGATGCTTTCGTCGATCAGCGAAGCGGCGCACGGCGAGTATCACGCGAGCGCGGGAGAATGGCTGCTGACCGGTGTGCTCAGCACGATATTTACTGCTGACGCGACTACGGTGGAGCGCTTGCCCGAGATTCGCTGGCGATCTGACCTTACGCCCGAGGTTCTCAGCGTACTCATGGTTGCGCCCGAGCGCATGTCGGTGATGACCTTGTATGCGTACATCAACCATTTGCGCGACAACCGCCAGAATTCAGACCGTTTCGAGATCGCCCTGTGGAAGAAGATCATTTACCCGTTTGCGTCTCTGGTGATGATCGCGCTGGCGTTGCCATTCGCTTTTGGTCACGACCGCATGGGCGGGGTCAGCGTAAAGGTTTTTCTCGGGGTGATGCTGGGGGTCGGGTTTTACCTCTTGAACGGGCTGTTTTCCAATCTCGGCGCAATCAATGCGTGGAATCCCGCACTCGCCGCACTTACGCCAAGCCTGCTATTCCTGCTTGCGGCAGCCGTCATGCTGTTCATGGTGGAGCGGCGCTGACGACGCGCCTCCGGGTGCAGCGAGGCGGGGCACAGTGTGTAACACCCATGAAAAACGGGCCCGAGGGCCCGTTGGCAACAGCAACGCAGGCCGAATGGATCAGGCCTGGGCCTTCTTCTCGGCAACTGCCTTGTAGTTGAGCTTTTCCTTGATACGTGCCGACTTGCCCGAACGATCGCGCAGGTAGTAGAGCTTGGCACGGCGCACGTCACCGCGACGTTTTACCTCGATGCTGCTGACCAGCGGCGAGTAGGTCTGAAACGTACGCTCCACACCTTCGCCCGACGAAATTTTGCGCACGATGAACGATGAGTTCAGGCCGCGGTTGCGTTTGGCAATCACGACGCCCTCATAGGCCTGAAGACGCTCGCGCGTGCCTTCCTTGACCTTTACCTGCACGACCACGGTGTCGCCCGGTCCGAATGCCGGAATGGTCTTCCCCGCGGAAAGGCGTACGATCTCTTCCTGTTCGAGTTGCTGAATAAGATTCATGCTAAAGCTCCTGTTCTCAATGGCCTTTGGCCTTGTGGCAGAGCAGGCCTAGGCCTGGTGCGCACGGTTTGTATTGGCGCTTCAGGCCCCCGGAGGGGCATCGACGCCGGTATTTTCCTGCTTGAACTCGTCAAGCAGGCTCAATTCCAGTTTGCTCAACTGTCGCCGGCGAAGCAGGTCGGGGCGCAGTTGCCAGCTTCGCCCCAGCGACTGCTTGAGCCGCCAGCGCTTGATCGCCGCATGGTTGCCCGACAGCAGCACTTCGGGCACCTTGATGCCGCGATAGTCCTCCGGCCGGGTGTAATGCGGGCAGTCAAGCAAACCCTCGGCAAACGAATCCTCACGCGCCGATCCGGCGTCGTTCAGCGCCCCGGGCAATTGCCTGATGATCGCATCGAGCAACACCATTGCTGCCAACTCGCCGCCCGACAACACAAAATCGCCAAGCGATATTTCTTCATCCACACGCCGGTCGAGCAAGCGTTGATCGACCCCTTCGTAGCGCCCACACAGCAGCGTCAGTGCCGGCTCGTCCATCAGCGCCATCACTCGCACATGATTCAGGCGGTGCCCCTGGGGCGACAGATAAATTACCTTGCCGGCCGTGCCGCAGCGACTGCGCTGCGAGGCTTGAGCCGCCTCGATTGCCTGCTCGAGCGGTTCGGCCATCATCACCATGCCGGGGCCGCCGCCGTAAGGTCGGTCGTCGACCGTGCGATGCGGGTCGTCGACATGGTCCCTGGGGTTGAAAAAGCCCAGGGAATACAGCCCGCGATCATGGGCACGGCGGGTGATGCCACTTGCCGTCAGCGCAGCAAACATCTCGGGAAACAGTGTGATGACGTCGAAATGTCGCTTGAAGTCCGCCGCGCTCACCGTTGTTTCACCAATCTTTCTGCCAGTCGACCTTTATTAGTCGGGCGACTGTGTCCACTTCCAGTACATAGGCCTTGACGAACGGGATCAAGCGCTCGACCTCGCCATCAAGCACCTGAAGAATGTCGTGTGCCCCGGTACTCATCAGGCCGACCACCGTGCCGAGCGATTCTCCGGCCACGTTTATCACCGCAAGCCCGGTGAGGTCTGCCCAGTAAAACTCGTCTTCGGTCGTTTCGGGCAATGCCGAGCGTGGCGCGCCAACGAACATGCCCTTCAGGGCTTCGGAGGCGTTGCGGTCATCGACGCCCTCGAGCGCTGCGACGAGGATGTTTCCATGCGCCTTGCATTCGCGCAGCGCGTAGGATTTCCAGGTGCTTTCAGGTGCATCGTCGGAAGTGGCGAGCCACCATTCAGGCAGTTCGCCCCAATCGGGCGCATCGTCGGCGAAAGGCTGAACTTTCACCCAGCCCTTGATACCAAAAGGGGCGACGATGCGCCCCATGACGACCATGATTGTTCCGTCGCGATCAGGCGGCCTTGGCGGCCTGCTTGACCAGTCGTGCCACGGTCGGCGACAGTTGTGCGCCGTTGGCGGTCCAGTAGGCAAGGCGATCGCTGTCGATCGACAACAGCTTCTCAGCGCCCGAGGCAACCGGGTTGAAGTAGCCTACGCGTTCGATGAAGCGACCATCGCGACGATCACGCTTGTCTGCGGCAACGATATTGTAAAAGGGGCGCTTCTTGGCGCCACCACGGGCAAGGCGAATGACGACCATGTGGGTGTCCTGAGTGGTTGGTACGAAAAGTCCGCTAGTTTAAGCGATGACGTAACTTGAAGCAAGGCCAACACTTTTTCATCCTGCCAGCGGAACACCGGTCGCTGTGCGTGATCGGGTTTATGGATTGTGCTTGCTCGGAATGCTGCCCCATCCGGCGAGCCGGAACGCGCATTGACAACCGAACTTGAATAGAATGAACGAACGGCCTTGAAACGACGATTCTGCAGATGACTTTGCCCGACAGTGCCTCACCACAATTCGAGAAGATGCTCGACTGGCTCCTCGCAGAGCCGGAAGACGACTGCTTTCTGGAACTCGATAGCTTGCGTGGGCACCTGGATGAGTTGCGCATGTGCGCGTTACCGGTCGAGGAGTTTTTTCCGTGCCTCGAGCAACTCGAGCTTCGCGCGCTCGATATTGCCGGACGCTTCCGGGCGCAATTGTTGGGTGCGTCCTTGCCCCTTCCCAAGGAGTTGAACGAAGGGGCCGGCAGTCTGGTGGCCGGATTGCAGGATCTCGTCGGGATGTTGCAACGGGCGCTTGCTTCGATCGAGAAGGGGCCGAACGATACCAAGCGCGCGCTTGAGGAATTGCTGATTTGCGGCCGCGCACTGCGCCTGCTTGGCGAGGGCTTCGTGCTTGGCTGCATGCGGGGCACCGATCCGGCATCGGGCTTGTGGCGGCAGGCCTATGCAGTGCTTGAACACCTGTTGCCGCATCTGGACCAGCAGATTGCAGGGCTTCAGCGAGCCGCTGTGCCGGCGGCCCTGCAATTCAAGCGAATGGCGGCGATTTCGGCCTTGCAGCCCGAGAGTCTGACGACCCGCGAACTGGCCTGGGTTCACGAGTATCTGGAGATGGTTGTCGCTTCGGCCGATGTAGCGAGTTCTCCGCTGCTGCCCGAAGGTGCCTGCTTTTGGGCGGACCCTGGTGAAGATGAGGCGCCGGTGCCGTACTCGAGGCGGGTTGCACCCGGGCGACGGGGGCTCATCTTCTTCTCGGCATTGGGAATGGCCAAGCGGGTGAGCGAACAGGTCGACTGGCTGGAGCGGCGCATTGCCGAGGCCGAGGTCGTGGGCCTGGAGCGGGATGGCGAACTACTCGACCCTGATGCATCCGGGCTGCCCTTAGGCCTGACCCCGATCGAAGTGCTGTCCTTGCTGAACCGCTTGCGCGAGCGCTGGATTGCCCCTCCGAATCGCGAGCACAATCGTCGGCCCCGCCTCTATACGGCCCAGGTCTGTATAGGTTTGCGCTCGATTTGGTCCGTTCATAAGGGCTTGAAACCCAAGAGCGGAATAGTCGAGTGGAAGGTTTGCAACGAAAGCCCGGGTGGTTACGGCATCGTGAGTGTGTCCGACTTGCAGGCTGAGCTTGCAGCCGGCATGGTTTTGGCCCTGCGCCGTGACGCGAGCGAGGCGTGGTCGATCTGTCTGGTTCGATGGATACGCAGCAATGAGGCCGAGCAGGTCGAGCTTGGACTTCAGGTGGTGGGCTCGACCTGCATGCCGGTCTCGATCGGCTTCAGGGGGGGCGAGTTGCGCACCACGACACCGGCCCTGTTGATGCCACCGCTGCCGGGGGTGCGCAACAACGTGGCGATTCTGGCGCCTGCGGGAACGTACACCTCACGCCGCTTCGTGCTCGTGCGCGACGGGCCGCAAGTGTATATCGCCCAGGGGCGGGTGCTTGGCCTCGACCTCCAGACTGCGAGCGTGGAGCTCTTTCAGTACGAGATCGACCCGTTTCCGATCTGATTCAGGCATCCGTCAGTTTTTCGAACGATGAGTGCGCAAGTTCCGACAGGGTGAGATCAGCCGAATGTATGCCTTCCGAAAGTCGTTCCGCCGCGAGGCGGGCGAATGGACCGCCCGCGGTGTCGATCCAGCGGTCGGGGTCGAGCGCAAAGAGTCTGACCACTTCCGAGACGGACAGGAGATCCGGGCTTTTGCACAAGACCCAGCCGTGCACATCGGTTCGCGCAACCCAGCCGCGCTCGCGCATCTCGCCAAGCACCGTTTCGGCGAAGTCCTGGCTCAGGCTGGCGCCGCTGCGCAGTTCGTCGAAGGGCACCGGCGCTCCGGCACGTTGTGCCCTGGCCAGCACCGCAAGCATGTTGAGTGCAGCCCAGGCCTTGTCACCGGGAAAGGTATCGATGATCTGCTTGCGTTCGAAGAAGCCGGGCAGGGTCGCCGTGAAGAGGGCGCCCACCAGCACGACCACCCATGAAAAGTAAAGCCACACCAGAAAGATCGGCATCGCGGCAAACGTACCGTAGATCAGGGTGTAGGTGGGGAAGCCGGCGATGAAGCTGCCGAACATGCGCTGCATCACCAGAAAGGCGATTGCGGCAACGAACCCCCCGATGCATGCATGCACGAGCCTCACCGGATGGTTGGGGACTGCAAAATACAGAAAGCTGAACAGTGTGCCGATGAGACCCAAGGGCACGAAGGTCGTCGAGAAGGCGCCGATCTGGGCATCGTTGCCGATGAACTCGATCGAGGTGGCAACCAGTCTGCCGGTGGCGAAAACGCTTCCGGCCAGCGCAAACGGTCCAACCGTGAGCGCGACCCAATACACGGTCAGGCGGGTGAGGAGCGGGCGAGGTGTCCGCACCCCCCAGATGTCGTTGAAGACGCTGTCGATCGTGTGCAGCAGCAGCAACACGGTAACGACCAACATGACGGTGCCGATCAGCGTCAGCTGCGCGGCCTTCTCCGAGAACTCAAGCGCATAGGTTGCCACGATCTGGCCGGCCGTGTCGGGCAGGACGTTGCTCTGCAGGAAGCCGCTAAGCGCGTCGCCGAGCTCGGCAAAGGCCGGGAAGTTGCTGAACAGCGACAGCGACACCGTCACCAGCGGCACCATTGCCAGCAGCGAGGTGTAGGTCAGACTGCCGGCGACCTGCGGGCAGCGGGTTGCGGTAAAGCGGTCGAACAACAGGTGTATGAAATCGTGCAATGCGTGCAGCATCTTGAAGGCACCGTGGCGGACGGCGCGGGGCGGGTATAATCCCGGCATTCTACTGAAGTTCATCGAGATGATTGAGATACTCGTTCTTTACTACAGTCATCGCGGCTCCGTGCGGGCACTGGCGGAGCATGTCGTGCGCGGTATTCAGCGCGTTCCTGGCGTGCACGCCAGGGTTAGAACCGTGCCAAGGGTTTCGACCGTCTGCGAGGCTGTCGAAGATGACATTCCCGCCAGTGGCCCGCCCTACGTCGAGTTGCGTGATCTTGAAGAGTGCGCTGCACTCGTGCTTGGAAGCCCGACCCGTTTCGGAAACATGGCGGCCCCGATGAAATATTTTCTTGACGGACTTGCCGGTGCGTGGGTTAACGGCACCCTGATCGGCAAGCCAGCCGGTCTGTTTACGTCTACCGCCACCCTGCATGGGGGCCAGGAGTCCACCCTGTTGTCGATGATGTTGCCCTTGCTCCATCACGGAATGCTGATCGTTGGGATCCCCTATTCCGAATCCGAGCTCAATACCACCCGCAGCGGCGGCACGCCTTACGGTGCGAGCCATGTGGCCGGTGCAGATGGCAATCCCGAACTCAGTGCCGAAGAAGCGCGGCTCGCGGAGGCCTTGGGCACACGCGTTGCCAGCATAGCGCTCAAACTGGAGTGTGCTCCATGACCGAGCAGCGGGTGCGCGCCGTCTCGAGCGTATTGCTGGTGGCCTTGATCGTGCTCGCGATCGCATGGGAGGGCTGGCTCTCGCCCCTGCGGCCGGAGGGGTCGATGCTCATTCTCAAGGCCCTTCCGCTGATGGCGGCCTTTTTCGGTGTGATCCGGGGCAAACGCTACACCTACCAGTGGCTGTCGATGCTGATACTGCTCTATGTCACCGAAGGCGTGGTCAGGGCCTTCGATCCCGGTCTGGGGGGCGTGCTTGCATTGATCGAAGCGGTGCTGGCGATTGCGTTGTTCTTGTGCACGCTGGTGTATTGCCGGATCACCGCACCGTCCCGCCAGAAGGTGAACGAGCCGGCGCAGTGACCTGGGTCGGGTAGGGCGGCCCGACTCAGGGCTGCATCAGACCTGCGGGTTGAGCCGCTGGACGTTGTCGTGCAGCTTGTTCAGCGCATTCAGGTAGGCCTTGGCCGACGCCACGATGATGTCGGTATCCGCACCCTGTCCGTTGACGATCCTGCCTTCGCGCGCGAGGCGTACCGTCACTTCACCTTGGGCGTCGGTTCCGGTGGTGATCGCATTCACCGAATATAGCAGCAATTCGGTACCGCTCTTGGCGACCGATTCGATCGCCTTGAAGGCCGCATCGACCGGGCCCGAGCCTTCGGCTGAGGCGTGAATCTCCTTGCCGCCGGCCGACAGCGTGATGCTGGCTTCGGGTGTCTCGCCGGTTTCAGAATGAAAGCGCGATGCCACGAGCCGATAGTGTTCCTGTTCCGGGGTGGTGAAGTCGTCGCTCATCATCGCGTGCAGGTCTTCATCGAAGATCTCGTGTTTCTTGTCGGCGAGTTCCTTGAAGCGGGTGAAGGCATTGTTGAGCTGCTCTTCCGAATCGATGACGATGCCGATCTCCTGGAGCCGGCTCCGGAACGCGTTGCGCCCGGAGTGCTTGCCGAGCACCAGCTTGTTTGCACCCCAGCCTACGTCCTCGGCGCGCATGATTTCGTAGGTCTCACGATGCTTGAGCACGCCGTCCTGGTGGATGCCCGACTCATGCGAGAAGGCGTTCGCGCCGACGATGGCCTTGTTGGGTTGAACCGGAAAGCCGGTGACGCCCGACACCAGTTTCGACGCCGGCACGATCTGAGTCGTGTCGATACGGGTATCGCACTTGAACACATCGCGACGGGTGCGCACGGCCATCACGATCTCTTCGAGCGAAGCGTTGCCAGCGCGCTCGCCCAGGCCATTGATCGTGCACTCGACCTGACGCGCACCAGCCTGCACCGCGGCCAGCGAGTTTGCTACGGCCAGCCCGAGATCATTGTGGCAATGCACCGACCACACGACCTTGTCGGCGTCCGGCACGCGCTCGATCAGCGATCGAATCGTGGCAGCAAACTGGTCTGGGACGTTGTAGCCGACGGTATCTGGAACATTGATGGTGCGGGCACCGGCCTTGATCACCGCGTCGAAGATCCGGCACAGGAAGTCGATCTCGGAGCGTCCGGCGTCCTCGGCCGAGAATTCGATGTCGTCCGTGTACTCGGCGGCCCAGCGAATCGCCTTGACTGCCTGTTCGACCACTTGGTCGGGGCTCATCCGCAGCTTCTTTTCCATGTGGATGGGGCTGGTTGCGATGAAGGTGTGGATGCGACCCATGGCTGCCGGTGCAATTGCTTCGCCGGCGCGACGGATATCGTTCTCGTTGGCGCGTGCCAGGGAACACACGGTCGATTCGGTGATCGCCTCGGCGATCGAACGCACGGCCTCGAAGTCACCATTGGACGCAGCCGCAAAACCCGCCTCGATGACGTTCACCCGCATGCGTTCGAGCTGGCGTGCAATCCGCAGCTTCTCGTCTCGGGTCATCGAGGCGCCGGGGCTCTGTTCGCCGTCTCGCAAGGTGGTGTCGAAGATGATCAGTTGGTCAGACATTGCGGACTCCCGAAAAAACGCTTCAATGAGGAATTCTAGATGGAAAATCGCCTTGCCGCGCCGTACGCTTGAGGCCGGTGGCCGGCGAAAGGGGCTCGGCTGGCATGCCCGATGCAGGTCGATCGGCCCACTGCAAGACGTTATCAATCGGACTTTGCGGACGGCTCGTCGTTTGCACCAGATGGGGCGGCTTGCGGCGTTTCGTCCATCGGCTTGCGCTCGCCGGACTTGCGTCGCCGCTGCAGCCTGCGCCAGCCCCAGACGATATAGCCCGAGCAGGCGTAAGCCAGAAACAGCGCAAACAGCACGCCTGGCGGGTAACTCGATATCACCGCGAAGACCAGCACCAGCGCAATGATCATGATGAACGGAACGCTCTTGCGCAGGTTGATGTCCTTGCCGCTCCAGAACAATACGTTGCTGACCATCGACAGGCCGGCGAAGATCGTCAGGACCGCGGCAATCCAGCGCACGTCGCCGCCCGTCATGTCGTTGTCGTTTACCACCCAGACCATGCCGGCAATCAGCGCGGCGGCGGCGGGGCTCGGGAGACCCTGGAAAAAGCGCTTGTCGACGATGTCGATGTTGGTGTTGAAGCGCGCAAGCCGCAGCGCAGTGCCCGCGCAGTAGATGAACGCCGCCACCCAGCCGATCTTGCCCAGATCCTGCAGGGCCCATTCATACATCACCAGCGCGGGGGCCGCGCCGAAAGAGACCATGTCGGAAAGCGAGTCGTACTCGGCACCGAATTCGCTCTGGGTGTGGGTCAGGCGTGCGACCCGACCGTCGAGGCCGTCGAGCACCATGGCGACGAATATCGCAACCGCGGCATACTCAAAACGGTCGTTCATCGCCTGAACGATCGCGTAAAAACCTGCGAACAGGGCCGCGGTCGTGAACAGGTTGGGCAGGATGTAAATGCCGCGACGACGCTTCTCTAGGGAAATCAATGGCATGCGAGATCCAGTGGAGAAAACCCGATCAGGTTCATTGGGCCGCTATTCTACCGCAAGCGCGGGTTGCTTCCGTATGACACACCAACAACAAGGCCGGAGCCCGAAGATGATCGGGGTCCGGCCCTGAAATGGCGATAACTGTCATGGCGGCTGACCACCCCGAATCATGAAAGCCGCCAGACCGTTCCCTCACCCCCAACCCCTCTCCCGCAGGCGGGCGAGGGGAGCGCAGTGAATCGCCACGGCGATTTCACGTTAAGCGGGGTCGATCAGTTCTTCGACTGGTCAACCAGCTTGTTCTTGCTGATCCACGGCATCATGTCGCGCAGCTGGGCGCCGACCGTCTCGATCGGGTGGGCTGCGTTGAGACGACGACGTGCGGTCATGCTCGGATAGCCGGTGCGGCCTTCGAGGATGAACATCTTGGCGTACTCGCCGGTCTGGATGCGCTTTAGGGCTTCGCGCATCGCATAGCGGGATTCTTCGTTGATGACTTCGGTGCCGGTCACATACTCGCCATATTCGGCGTTGTTCGAGATCGAGTAATTCATGTTGGCGATGCCGCCTTCGTACATGAGGTCCACGATCAGCTTGAGCTCGTGCAGGCACTCGAAGTAGGCCATCTCCGGCGCATAGCCGGCTTCGGTCAGGGTCTCGAAGCCCATCTTCACCAGCTCGACCGCACCGCCGCACAGCACTGCCTGTTCGCCGAACAGGTCGGTTTCGGTTTCTTCACGGAAGTTGGTTTCGATGACGCCGCCCTTGGTGCCACCGTTGGCCGCTGCGTACGACAGGGCGAGGTCGCGTGCCTTGCCGGACTTGTCCTGATGGACCGCGATCAGCGAGGGCACGCCTCCGCCCTTCAGGTATTCGGAGCGGACGGTATGGCCCGGGCCTTTGGGTGCGACCATGATCACGTCGAGGTCGGCGCGTGGAATGACCTGGTTGTAGTGGATGTTGAAGCCGTGAGCGAAGGCCAGGGTTGCGCCCTCCTTGATATTGGGCTCGATGTCCTCGCGATAGACCTGGGGGATGTTCTCATCCGGCAGCAGGATCATCACGATGTCGGCCGACTTGACTGCCTTGGCAACTTCTTCGACCTTGAGGCCGGCGTTCTTGGCCTTGTCCCAGGATGCACCGCCCTTGCGCAGGCCGACCGTGACCTTGACGCCCGAGTCGGAGAGGTTTTGGGCATGGGCATGGCCTTGCGAGCCATAACCGACGATGGTGACTTTCTTGCCCTTGACCAGAGAGAGGTCGGCATCCTTGTCGTAATAAACTTTCATCTGTTTCCTCGTTGCAGGTTTTATTGGTGGGATGTGTTGGCGTGCGCAGGCGAATGCCCCATGTGGGCGGCTCGCTTGCTGCCGCCGGTGTTCAAAGCTTGAGTACGCGGTCTCCGCGGCCGATGCCGGTGATGCCTGAGCGTACGGTTTCGAGAATCAGCTCGGGTTCGAGCGCGCCCACGAATGCATCGAGCTTGCGCTGGTTGCCGGTGAGTTCGATGACGTAGGAGCTTTCGGTGACGTCGATGATATGGGCGCGAAAGATCGCGGTCATGCGCATCATCTCTTCGCGGTCCTTGCCGCTCGCACGGACCTTCACCAGCATCAGTTCGCGTTCGATATGCGCCGACTCGGAGATGTCGACCACCTTGATCACTTCGACCAGCTTGTTGAGCTGCTTGGTGATCTGCTCGATGATCTCGTCCGAACCGCTGGTGACGATGGTCATGCGCGACATCGAACTGTCTTCGGTCGGTGCGACAGTCAGTGATTCGATGTTGTAGCCGCGTGCGGAAAAAAGCCCGGATACGCGCGAGAGCGCGCCGGCTTCGTTTTCGATCAGCAGGGAAATTACGTGTCTCATGATGAACTCACAGGGAGGTCGTTATGTGCCTTGTACGGCGCAGGCGCAGATTGTCGGGGGCCGGTAAGCGCCCCAGCGCCGGACGCGGCGAGGGATTACGCCGCGTGCTGCGCAGGACGGGGTGCCTAGAGGTCTTCGGACGACAGGATCATTTCTGTCAGCCCTTTGCCACCTTGAACCATGGGGTATACGTTCTCGGTCTGGTCAACCTGGAAGTCGAGGAAGACGAGATCGTTCTTGCGCGAGAACGCGTCGCGCAGTGCTCCCTCCACGTCGGATGGCTTGTCGATACGGAAACCCACATGGCCGTACGCCTCGGCAAGCTTGGCGAAGTCGGGCAGGGAGTCCATGTAGGATTCCGAGTAGCGCTCGCCGTGAAACAACTCCTGCCACTGGCGCACCATGCCGAGGTAGCGGTTGTTGAGGTTCACGATCTTGATCGGCAGGCGGAACTGCTTGCAGGTGGATAGCTCCTGAATGCACATCTGGATCGATGCCTCGCCGGTGACACAGGCCACCTGCGAACCCGGGTGGGCAAGCTGGGCGCCCATCGCATAAGGCAGGCCGACGCCCATGGTGCCGAGACCGCCCGAGTTGAGCCAGCGGCGCGGTTTGTCGAAGCGGTAATACTGTGCAGCCCACATCTGATGCTGGCCGACGTCCGAGGTGACGAACGCTTCGCCGTTGGTGACTTCCCACAGCTTCTGGACTACATACTGGGGCTTGATGATGTCGTCGGAGTTCTTGAACTTCATGCAGTCGCGGCGACGCCATTCCTCGACCTGCTTCCACCACACGGCGAGCGCACTGGCGTCGGGGCGGGTCGGGGAAGCCTCGAGTTGGCGGATCATCTCGTCGAGCACTTCCTTGAGGTCGCCGACGATCGGCACGTCAACCTTGACCCGCTTCGAGATCGACGAGGGGTCGATGTCGACATGAATGATCTTGCGCGGCTCTTCGGCGAAGTGCGCCGGATTGCCGATCACCCGGTCGTCGAAGCGCGAGCCGACCGCGAGCAGCACGTCTGAAAAATGCATCGACATGTTTGCTTCGTAGGTGCCGTGCATGCCGGGCATGCCGAGGTACTGGCGATCGGAGGCCGGGTAGCCGCCCAGACCCATCAGCGTGGTGGTGATCGGAAAGCCCAGTAGGCGGGTGAGCTTGGTGAGTTGCTCGGCAGCGTCCGAGAGCACGATGCCGCCACCGGCGTATATCATCGGGCGCTTGGCTTCGAGCAGGAGCTGCACCGCCTTGCGGATCTGCCCCTGGTGGCCCTTGACCACCGGGTTGTACGAGCGCATTGACACTTCCTGCGGATACTCGAACGCGCATTTCTGCATCGTCACGTCCTTGGGAATGTCGACCAGCACCGGACCGGGGCGGCCCGTCTTGGCGAGGTGGAAGGCCTTCTTGATCGTCGCGGCGATGTCGCGCACATCCTTCACCAGGAAGTTGTGCTTCACACACGGACGGGTGATGCCGACGGTGTCGACTTCCTGGAACGCATCCTGGCCGATCGCCGCAGTCGGAACCTGGCCGGAGATGATCACCATCGGGATCGAGTCGCAATAGGCGGTCGCGATGCCGGTGACCGCGTTGGTTGCGCCTGGGCCGGACGTGACCAGTGCTACACCGACCGTTTCGGTCGAGCGGGCGAAGCCATCAGCAGCGTGTACGGCAGCCTGTTCATGGCGCACCAGAATATGGCGCACCTGCTTCTGGTTGAAAAGCGCGTCGTAGATGTAAAGTACTGCACCACCGGGATAACCGAATACATATTCGATCTTTTCTTCCTGTAGGCACCTGATTACAATTTCTGCACCTGTCAGCACCATTGCGTACTCGCTCGCTCAAAAGACCAAACGGTGGACGTTACCGCTCGGGCGTTGTTTGGTCAAGATCGTTAGAAGGTGGTCCGGTCCCCAATCCCGTCTCGGGTGCAACCGGAAAGGTTTCTTGGGCTCCCGGCGTCGCCGGTGAGCCTTTTGGGGGGGGCCGTCCGGCCTGCCATGAAGCTCTCGACCCACTATGGCGATCGCCTGGCCGAAGAGTTTCAGATGCTGTTTCAGCGCATTTTACAGAATGTGACCCATGATCTTCAGCGCCGCTATAAGGTGCGTTCGCTTCGGGCGACCCTGCCCGCGATCAATACAGGGTCTTGGGCAATATTCCGGTCGAGAAACGCGAAACACTGCAGCAACAATGGCTACACTACCGCGATTTGCCTGCTCAGGAGAAAAAGCTTCGGGCGGGAACGGGGCCAGATGGTTCCGCGTCCGACCATGGCCCAGCCTCGGAAAATGAAGAATCCCCGTAAAGTTAGTAGCACCCAATCGCCTGTAAGCTCTGGCAAACTGCTGGTCGAGCTGGCCGGTTTCAGGCGCCGAATCGCGAGTCTGGTGTATGAGTCCTTGTTGCTTGCCGGCATTCTCGCCCTCACTTTCCTGGTCCCCAACCTGATTCTGGGCGTCCTCTGGGGCGTGACCCCACCCGGGTGGTTTATGTGGATCCATGTCTTCGTCGTGCTCGGGGCCTATTTCGTCTGGTACTGGACGCGCAATGGCCAGACTTTGGCGATGCAGACTTGGCGGCTGCAGATCGTCACGGTCGAAGAGGGCAAGCCGCCCACTGCGCTCACCGGCTGGCTGCGCTATCTGTTGGCATGGCCGTCGGTGTCGCTCGGCGGATTGGGACTGCTGTGGGCGCTGGTCGATCGCGACCGCCAGTTCTTGCATGATCGCCTGGCCGGAACGCGGGTCGTGTTGCTGCCGGACCCCAAGGCCGGTTGATTGGCCGCAAGTGCTGGTGCGAGCGATGCAGACGGAGGATGACCGATGACCCGCTTCAACAACATATTGGCTTGCGCCGATTTCTCACTGCCCTCCGAGCTCGCGCTCACGCGTGCCGCGCTGCTGGCACGGGCCAAGTCTGCACGGCTCACCCTGGTCCATGTGCTCAAGCGCGGGGCGCTCGACCGCCTGCATGATCTGCTCGCGCCCGACAGTGACGAGTTGCTTCGGCAGGGCCTGATGGATCAGGCGCGCAGCGAGATCGATGAGCTGTGTCGCAGGCTGGCATCGACCTACGACATCGAGGTGACGGACCAAGTTGTCGTAGGCGCGGTGATTCGCGAAATTATCGATGCCGCCGCAGCTTGCGACGCGGGTTTGATTGTTCTGGGTGACCGTGGTGCCGGGTTCATCTCGGAGTTGATCCTCGGCTCGACCACCGAGCGGGTGTTGTCAAGAAGCAAGCAACCCATCCTGGTCGTCAAGCAGCAAGCGGGCGAGCGTTACCGGCGAGTGCTGATTGCGGTCGATTTTTCGGCGCAGTCAAGCACGACCATTGAGCTTGCACGCGAACTTGCGCCCGATGCCGAGATGGTCCTGCTGCATGTGTTCGATGTGCCGTTCGAAGGCAAGCTTCGTTATGCGGGCGTGGCCGAGGACAAGGTCAGACATCTCCGGATCGCGGCCAAACAGGCCGCGCTGGAGCGAATGGACGCGCTGATTGCGGATATGGGTCTGAGCGATGCCAAGGTTCGGCGGGTGCTGCACCATGGTATTGCAGGAACGAGCATCGTCGCGCAAGCGCGCGAACTCGAGTGCGATCTGGTCGCAGTTGGGCGGCAAGGCAAGGGTCTGGTCGAAGAGGTCTTGATCGGCAGTGTCGCGAAGCATGTGCTGGGTTTTGCCGATACCGACGTACTGGTCGCACTTTGACCCCGCAAGGCACGGCTTTCGTATCCGATACGTCGTCAGACACGGCCCCGACGGCCGGGCGACAATGATGAACAACAATCTCTGCGCATCTGCGCCCTGACAGGATTATGACCACACAGAACCTATCTGCGGGTATTTCGCGATTCGACTATGCGCCGCTTGCCTGGACCACAACCCGCGTCGATCTGCATTTTCGTCTCGACCCGCGCACAACCCGCGTCACCAGTGTGCTTGAGTGCGAGCGTAACTGCGCCGCACCGGCAGGGCCGCTGCGCCTTTTCGGCGAGATGCTCGAACTCGTCAGCCTGAAGCTCGATGGCGTCCCGCTCGCGCCTGTGCAGATCAGGCGTACGGCGGATGGCCTGGAACTCGATGTCGGGGGTGAGGCGTGTGTTCTTGAGATCGTGACCCTGGTCAACCCGACCGCAAACACCACACTCTCGGGTTTGTATGTATCGAGAGGGGGTTTTTTCACCCAATGCGAGGCCGAGGGTTTCCGGCGCATCACCTACTTCCCCGACCGTCCGGATGTCATGGCGCGCTATACCGTAACACTCGAGGCCGAGCGTGTGCATTGTCCGGTGTTGTTGTCGAACGGCAATCTGGTCGCGCAGGGGGATCTTGGTGAGGGCTGGCATTTTGCCCGCTGGGAAGACCCATTTCCCAAGCCGTCGTATCTGTTCGCCCTGGTTGCCGCCAATTTGCATGCCCTCGAGCGCAAGGTGACGACCATGTCGGGGCGCGAGGTGCTCTTGCAGGTGTGGGTCGAAGAGGCCAACCTCGATCGCACCGAACACGCCATGAGCGCGCTGATCGATGCATTGAGGTGGGACGAACAGGTTTATGGCCTCGAACTTGATCTGGACCGTTTCATGATCGTAGCGGTCAGCGACTTCAACATGGGGGCGATGGAGAACAAGGGGCTCAACATCTTCAATGCCAAGTATGTGCTGGCCAAGCCCGACACGGCCACCGATCTCGACTATGAAGGCATCGAGAGCGTGGTTGCGCACGAATACTTTCACAACTGGACCGGAAATCGGGTTACTTGTCGCGACTGGTTTCAGCTCACGCTCAAGGAAGGGCTGACGGTTTTTCGCGACCAGCAGTTTTCGGCCGACATGCTCGCGCGGGCCGCCGGTGCCGAGGCCGAGCTTTCTGCGCGCGCGGTAAAGCGCATCGACGATGTACGTACGTTGCGCAGCGCCCAGTTTCCGGAAGACGGCGGACCGATGGCCCACCCGATCCGGCCCGACAGTTACCAGGAAATCAACAACTTCTATACTGCAACGGTGTACGAAAAGGGCGCCGAGGTCATTCGCATGCTGCATACGCTGCTCGGGCGTGAGGGCTTTCGCAACGGTATGGACCTCTACTTCAGCTATCACGACGGCCAGGCAGTGACCTGTGACGACTTCGTGGATTGCATGGCCGAGGCCAATGGACGCGATCTCGACCCGTTCATGCGTTGGTATGAACAAGCAGGTACGCCGCGACTGCATGCCAGCGGGTATTTCGACCAGGAATCGGGCAGCTACCTGCTGACGCTGTCGCAATCCACGCCGCCAAGTCCTGGCCAGCACGACAAGAAGGCCTTGGTGATTCCGGTCGCGGTGGGCCTGATCGGCCCCGATGGCGACGACTTGCCGCTGCGACTCGCGGGCGAGACCCACGCGATTGCGGGTACCCGGGTGCTCGAACTCGCGCATGAATCCGCGACTTTCGAGTTCGTCGGTCTCGTGGTCGAACCGGTGCCGTCAGTGCTGCGGGGGTTCTCTGCTCCGGTGATTCTGGAGCTCGAAGAATCAGACCAGCGCCTGGCGTTTCGCATGGCGCATGACTCCGACGCGTTTAATCGCTGGGATGCGGCTCAGCGCTATGCCGAGCGGGTGGTCTTCGCGGTGGCCGATGCGATCGACGCTGGTCGTGCACCGGCCGTTCCGGATGGTTTCGCGGCATCGCTGAGGGTGCTGATCAACGATGCGCGGCTCGATCCGGGTTTTCGCGCGCTGGCTGCCGCGCTGCCTTCCGAAGTGTCGCTACTCGACCGCATGGCCCCGGCCAGGCCGCTGCCCTTGCGTGCTGCGCTGATTGCGGTGATGCGCGAGCTGGGCCAAGTCCTCGCGAACGACTGGCTGGCGCTGCATGAGTCGATGCGGGTCGCCGGCCCTTATCGCTACCATCCGAACGACGCTGGTCGGCGGGCCCTGCAGGCTCTTGCTCTGCGTTATCTTGCCGCTGGCAATGTCGCGGACGGACTTGCGCGTGCCCGCCGCCAGTTTGGCGACGCGGCCAACATGACCGACCGCATGGCGGCGCTGGCGGCGCTGGTCCAGAGCGCCGACCACGACGCGGCCGACGCCGCGCTGGCAGCATTCCACGCGCGCTTTTGCGACGACGCGCTGGTCATGGACAAGTGGTTCGCGTTGCAGGCGGGTGCCTGGCGCTGGGACGACACAGCCCGACCGGTGCTCGAATGCGTGCATGCGCTCATGGATGACCCTGCCTTCAAGAGGTCCAACCCGAACAAGGCCTATGCTTTGTTGGGGACATTCTTCCGGGCCAATCCGGGCGAGTTCCATCGGCCGGATGGTCAGGGGTATGCGTTCTGGGCTGATCAGGTGATCGCAATCGATGCGCAGAATCCGCAGGTGTCGGCACGGCTGGTTAGGGCCCTGGACAACTGGCGACGCCTGCCGACAGAGGCGCAGCGGCTGGTTCGGCCCGAACTCGAGCGCGTTGCCGCGCATGAGCGCATATCGGCCGATGTTTCGGAAATCGTGGGAAAGGCCTTGAGCGACTGAGGCGCCTGAGCTTTCCCACCGGGGGCGGACAGCCCCCGGTTCAGGCGGATGTGATCAAGTAGCCAGATCGCCGGCGATGTAGCTCGATAGCTGCTGAATGGTGGCCTCCTGCTGCTCCATCACGACCTTCACGACGTCGCCGATGGTGATCATGCCCACGACCTTGCCCTCGTCGACCACCGGAAGGTGGCGGAAGCGCTTCTTGGTCATCGTGCTCATGATCGAACCCAGCTGATCGGACGGCGCGACTGTTTGTACGTTGCTCGTCATCATGTCGCACACTGGCGCTGTTCTTGAGGCGACGCCCTTCAGGACGAGTTTTCGGGCGTAGTCCCGTTCGGTGAATATGCCCCGCAACTGATCGTTTTCCATGACGAGTACTGCACCGATGTCATGTTCGGCCATCAAGGCCAGCGCATCGAACACGGTTGTCGTGGGCGTCACCGAAAATGTGGCGTGCCCCTTTTGATCGAGCACCTGCTTCACGGAAATCGTAATCATGGTTTTCCTTGCCTCCCTACTAAGCGGGTCAATTGTTGTTGCTCATGCGCGTTCGTTCAAAGCCTTGTGCGCGCGTCTTATTCCGGTTCGCCTCCAGGGCAATCTTAACAGGGCTGCGAGCCGGTTCGAAAAAGCTTGAACACTTCAGATCTCGATGTTGTCGATGAGGCGCGTTCGTCCGAGCCGCGCTGCGCCAAGCACCACCAGCGGATCGTCTTCCTGCACCGGCGGCTGCAGGTCGGCCCGTCTGCGCACCGCGAAGTAGTCCGGCTTCCAGCCGACGGCCTCGAGCGCAGCCAGTGCATCGGTCTCGAGCTTGAGGAAGTCATGGTCGCCGCCGCGCACCGCATCGCGGATGATCAGCAGATGCTTGTGCAGCCGCGGTGCCTCAGCGCGCTCATCGGGCGACAGATAGCCATTGCGCGACGACAGGGCCAGACCATCGGGCGCACGCACGGTTTCGCCCGGCAAGACTTCTATCGGAAGGGCTAGTTCGCGGACCATGTTCCTGAGCACGATCAGTTGCTGGTAATCCTTCTTGCCGAACAGCACCGAGTTGGGCCGAACGATATTAAGCAGCTTCAATACGACCGTAGCGACACCGCGAAAGTGCCCGGGACGGCATTCGCCCTCAAGGATCGATACCTGTGCCGGTGCGGGGTCGACGTGAAAGTGCTGTGGCTCGGGATACATCACCTTCTCGCTGGGTGCGAACAGGTGGGTGACCCCTGCCGCCTCGAGTTTCTCGCAATCGGTTTCTAGTGTGCGCGGATACTTGGCGAAGTCTTCGCTCGGGCCGAACTGCAGGCGATTGACGAAGATGCTGGCAATCACCGAGTCTGCATTCTCGCCCGCCTCGCGCATCAGCTTGATGTGGCCCTCATGAAGATTGCCCATTGTCGGCACGAAGGCAACTATGCCGGAGTCGCCACGGGCGGCGCGAATGCTTTCGATAGTGGTATGAATCTTCATGGTTTTCCCGTCGGGCGATTGCGGGCGCGCTTAGTAGCTTTGCGCTTCTGTCGGAAAACTGCCGTCCTTGACGGCGGCGACATAGCGGGTGACGGCATCCTGAATGCTGGCCGCGCCGTCGAGAAAGTTTTTCACGAAGCGCGCCTTCTTGCCGGGATACACCCCGATCATGTCATGCAGTACCAGCACCTGCCCGTCGCAACCGGCACCGGCACCGATGCCGATGGTGGCCATCGATGAAAGACTTGCGGTGATCTCCTGGGCGAGGGTTGCCGGCACCATCTCGAGCACCATCATCGCGGCGCCTGCACGCTCGAGCGCCAGCGCATCGGCCCGCATCTGGATCGCGCCAGTATCTGTGCGGCCCTGAACACGATAGCCGCCCAGCTGAAACACCGACTGTGGCGTGAGGCCGATGTGGGCGCACACCGGAATGCCACGCTCGACCAGGAATGCGACGGTTGCGGCCATGTGGGCGCCACCTTCGAGCTTGACCATGTGCGCACCGGCGGCCATCAGTCGCGCGGCATTGCGCAGCGCCAGTTCAGGCGACTCCTGATAGCTGCCGAAGGGCATGTCGGTGACGATGAAAGCGCGGCGGGCACCCCGGGCCACACAGGCGGTGTGGTACAGCATGTCCTCGACCGTGACAGGCAATGTGCTCTTGTGACCCTGCAGGACGTTGCCGAGCGAGTCTCCGACCAGCAGGACGTCGACACCCGCGTCGTCGAGCAGGCTCGCAAAGCTGGCGTCGTAGCAGGTGAGCATTGCAATCTTGCGGCCTTCGGCGCGCATCCTGCCAAGCTCGTTGAGGTTTATGGGTTTGTCTTCCTGAAGATAGCTCATCGCATGCTCCAATTGAGGGCGAGAGTGTTCCCCAAAACGCGGGCATACACAAGCCGGTTTTCGCAATTCCTGGTGATTGTGCGCGATCGCTCAGGCCGCGTAGCCGAAAAACTCGCGATAGCTGCGCATGTTGCGCAGTCGATCGAGCAGCAGATCGAAGTCGTCGTCGAGGTCGACCGGGTTGAGCACCTCGGCGTCGACGATGAACAGCGGGGCGGAGTCGAATTCATAGAAAAACCGCGCATAGCGCTCCGCAACCCGCTGCAGATAGGTCTCGGTGATTCGCCGTTCGGCGTCGAGGCCGCGCTGCTGCACCCGGGTGATCAGGGTTTCAGGCTTGGCTTGCAGGTAGATCACGAGGTCTGGGGTGCGAACCTGGGGCGGTTTCATTGCCGCATATACCCGTTCGTAGAGCGCGAGTTCGTCCTGCGCAAGATTGAGCGAGGCGAACAGCGGATCCTTGTCGATGATGAAATCCGAAACGATGCGGGTGTTGCGCTGCTCGAGGGCGCCGATCTGGTCGATGCGCTGGAACAGGAACGAGAGCTGGGTGGCGAGTGCCCAGCGCTCCTGATTCTGGTAGAAGCGCGCCAGAAAGGGATTGAGGTCGGGCTGTTCGGGTACCAATTCGGCCTCGAGGCGCTGGGCGAGCCGCTTGGCCAGGGAGGTCTTTCCGGCACCGATGGGGCCTTCGACGACGATGAATTGAGCCTTGTCGAGCATGGGAGCACCGCCTGTTTCAGGTTCTGAACACGAAGTAAACCGCACCCAGCATGCATAGTGCGGCCCAGAGGTAATCCAGCTTCAGGGGCTGGTTCATGTAAAAAATGACGAAGGGTACGAAAACCGTGAGCGTGATCACCTCTTGCATGATCTTGAGCTGGGGCAGGCTCATCTCGGTTGCACCGATCCGGTTTGCGGGTACCTGCAGAAGATACTCGAACAAAGCGATGCCCCAGCTCACCAGCGCTGCGACATACCACGCCCGTGACTGCATGTTCTTGAGGTGTCCATACCAGGCAAAGGTCATGAACACGTTCGAAGCCGTCAGAAGCACGACGGTCTGGGTCCACACCGGTATCGATTGAATCATCGTGGACAGCGCTTGCATGGCGGGCAATATAAGTGAAGATGGTGAAATTGAGCGCTGGCGGTCAGCTCGGGTCGAGCCGGGTCACGATCTGATCGCCGACCCCTGCCAGCAGCTTGGCGACCGGGCCGTGACCAGGTACGACCAGTTCGGGTGCAATTTCGGCCAGCGGGGCGAGCACGAAGGCGCGCTGATGCATTCGCGGGTGGGGCACGCACAGCTCCGGCTCATCGATGCGTTGCTCGCCGTACAACAGCAGGTCGAGATCGAGGGTGCGTGGTGCCTGCATGAAAGGCCGGGTGCGACCGCCCTCGATCTCGATCGCCAGCAGGGCCTCGAGCAGGGTGAGCGGCGCCAGCCGGGTTTCGATAGCGATGACGGCGTTTAGATAGTCCGGCTGTTCGCCGACGCCAATCGGCGCGGTGCGATACAGCGACGAGCGTGCGACCAGCCGCGTGCGCGGCAGCTGGTCGATACGCGCGCAGGCAAAACGAAAGACCGCTGCCGGATCGCCGAGATTGGCGCCGAACGCGACATAGGCGCGCCGGTCAGCCATGATCGGGGTCATGGTGCTGTGACCTCGGCGCCTACTTTCGCCGGTTTGCGCCGCCGTTTGCGCCGCTTGGAGCTGCCTTCGTCGGGAAACGGCTGGGCGAGCAAGGCCTCGCGTTCATCATGCCCGGCATGGGCGAAGCGCAGCCACCAATCGACCAGATCCATCGAGATCTCGCCCGATTGCGCCCGCAGACGCAGGAAGTCCCAACCGGCGCGATAGCGCGGTTGTTCGATCAGGCGATAGGGTGCCTTTCCGGCACGCCGTTCAAAACGCGGCTGGAGCGCCCAGATTTCCTTGATGTCGGCGCCGATCCGGCGGGTGATCGCGAGCTTGCGGGCCTGCGAATCGAGCACGTTGTCCATGGCTTCGAACAGGGCGGGCTGTGGGCTTTCGCCGGCGAGCTTGCGGTTCTCCCAGTTTGCGAGCACTTCATGCCAAAGCAGGGTGGCGAACAGGAAGCCCGGTGAAACCGACTTCTCTGCGCGGATGCGGTCGTCGGTGTTCTCGAGCGACAGCCATACGAAGCGCTCGCCCGCGGGTTGTTCGAGGATCACGTCGAGCAGCGGAAGTAGACCGTGATGCAGGCCCTCGGCGCGCAATTGCTCGAGGCACTTGACCGCGTGGCCAGAGAACAAGAGCTTGAGCATCTCGTCGAACAAACGTGCTGCCGGCACGTTTTCGAGTAGTTCGGCCATCTCGCGAATCGGGGTACGTGCGGCAGGGTCGATCGTGAGGCCTAGCTTGGCGCCGAGGCGCACCGCCCGCAACATGCGCACCGGGTCTTCGCGGTAGCGCGCCCGCGGATCACCGATCATGCGCAGGGTCTTTTGCCGGATGTCGGCAACGCCATGGTGGTAATCGATGATGGTTTCGGACCCGGGGTCGTAATACAGCGCGTTGACGGTGAAATCGCGGCGGCTCGCATCTTCGGCCTGTGATCCGAACACGTTGTCGCGCAAAACGCGCCCGTGTTCATCGGTTTCGGCCGATTCGACATCATGGCTGGCGCGAAAGGTAGATACCTCGATCGTTTCGCGGCCACTCATCACATGTACGATCTTGAAGCGCCGGCCGATGATACGCGAACGGCGGAAGAGATCCCGCACCTGCTCGGGCGTCGCGCTGGTGGCAACGTCATAGTCTTTTGGTGGGTGCCCGATCAACAGGTCACGCACCGCCCCGCCGACCACGAAGGCTTTGTGGCCATTTTCCTGGAGTACGTTGCAGACCTTGAAGGCGACCGGAGAGATCTGCTCACGACGAATTCCGTGCTGATCGACAGGAATGACGGCAGGTTCGAGCTTATTGTCGGCGTCGGGGCGACGAAATACCCTGCGGAGCAGTTTGCGAATCATTGACCTTGGGCTATGAATTTGGGTGACAGTGCGTGCAATCATAACTGATGCGCGGTTTGGGCCATAGGGCGAAGGCGTTTGTGCCCACCAGGCGGCAGTGCTTGAGCGGTTTGCGCGCTGAATCTAAACTGGAGAGCATGTTCCGGGTGAGCGGCCCGGATCGGCGATCTTCAATCAATGGGTGGGCGTGGCGGAGCGTGTCGACATGATGAGCTTGTTGGGTAAGGCTGGGCGGGTGGGCATGACCGGCTTGGGCGTGCTGGTGTTGTTGAGCGCGGGGTGCGCGACGATTCCGGCCGAGCAGTGCGCGAGCATGGACTGGTATCGGCTCGGGCTCGAGGACGGCCGCGGCGGATTTTCGGCCGCGCGCATCGCTCGCCATCGCGAGGCCTGCGCAGGCGTCGGTGTCGTCCCGGATGCGGTAGCCTGGGAGCGGGGGCGAGTTGAAGGCCTGTTTCAGTATTGCGAGTTGCCCAATGCAATCGTCAACGGTCTCGCCCGCAATGCCTACGAGGGCGTCTGCGATGATGCCCGATTCGCGCGGGCATACGACGCCGCCCGCAGGCTCGGCGACGCCCGCTTCGAGATCGAGCAGGTCGACAGCGAACTTGCCTGGCGTGAGCGCGACCTGGCCACCAATAACAAGCTGAGCGACAAGCGTCGTGCCGAACTGCGTGCCGAGGTACGCAACCTCGAGCGTCAGCGCGACCGCGTGCGCGATGACCGACGCGATGCCGAATTCAACCTCGACCGGGTGCGCCTCGAACTCGGAATCTGATTTCGCGCGCTCAGCGCAATGACAGGATCGGCCAGTTGCTCGACAACGCATGCTGGCGCAGGGTGTCATCCGGGTCGACCGCCACTGGATTGTTTACGCGGGCAAGCAGGGGCAGGTCGTTGTGCGAGTCGCTGTAAAACCAGGTGCGCTCGAAGCTCCCCATATGTAGTCCGATGCTCTCCAGCCAGTTGTCCACCCGCTCGATCTTGCCCGCCTTGAACGAGGGCATGCCGCGCGATTTGCCAGTGAAGCACTCGCCCTCCTGGGCGGCAATCGTCGCAATCAGGTGGTGAATCCCAAACTCGCGCGCGATCGGCCCGGTCACGAACGAATTGGTCGCGGTCACGATCGCGACGATGGCGTCGCATGCGAGGTGATGATCGACCAGTTCGCGCGCCTTGGCACTGATGCGTGGGCGAATCGACGATTCCATGAATTCGCGATGCCAGGCTTCGAGTTCGGCGCGTGTGTGGCGTGCGAGCGGCGCGAGTTGAAAATCGAGAAACTCGAAGATGTCGAGGCTGCCGTCCTTGTACTGCTCATAAAAGCGAACGTTGCGCGCTTCCTGAACTTCCTTGTCCAATACCCCTTTGCCAATTAGAAACTGCGCCCACTCGAAATCCGAGTCGCCATTTAGCAGGGTGTTGTCGAGGTCGAAGAGAACGAGATCCACGGGTGTTCCTTGTAGTAGCGATTGTTGGTCGGTGTCGGGGATGCGGCATACCATGGCGCTCAGAGTGCCAGGCCTGTTTGCATCAGCGTGCGCAGCAGCGGCAGGGTGATCGGCCGCTTGCGTTCGAGCGATGCATGGTCGAGGGCGTCGATCAGGCTGGCCAGGCTCGGCAGGTCGCGGCGGCCGTGGCGCAGGATGAACGCGATGACTTCATCGGCCAGGCGCAGCCCCCTGCGCTCTGCGAGCATCGCGAGAATTGCGGCGCGCGAGGCGTCGTCGAGCGGCTTGACTTCAAACACTAGGCACTGGCCGATGCGGGTGCGCGCATCTTCGCGCAGGTCGAGTTCTCGCGGCGCTCGGTCACCGGTCAACAGCAAGGTCTGATTCAGCGCGCGGGCGCGGTTGAAGGCGTTGAACAGTGCGATCTGCGCGGCTGCCGGCAGGCGATGCACATCGTCGAGTGCGATCAACAGTGCGGAGGTGTCGGGCAAGCTGTCGCCGATGGCTTCGGATTCGAGATAACAGGCGGGGCGTCCGGCGGACTGGCTGAGTGCGACCGCCGCGTGCAGGAGGTGGCTGCGACCACTGGCAGCTTCGCCCCAGAGGTAGATATGCCCCTCTCCCTGCACGGCGAGATTGAGCGCCTCGATCAGTGCGCCATTCTCGCCGATCACGAAATTGCTGAAATCCGGTGGCGCGTCCAGATGAATGTCGAGAACCAGTTGCTCCATCATTCATCCGCTTCCATGGAGCTGGCGCCTCCCAGATAGACCGGGCTGTTGAGCCAGGCGTGGCGCACTTCGCGCAGGCCGACCAGAATCGCCGCGCTTGCGGGCAGCGCAACCAGCATGCCGACGAAGCCGAACAACTGGCCGAACGCCATCAAGGCAAAGATCACCGCGAGCGGATGCAGGCCTATCCGTTCGCCGACCAGATAGGGGGTGAGCACATAGCTTTCGAGAATCTGCCCGAGGCCGAACACGATGCCGACGCCGATCAGGGGAGACCAGCCCTCCGCCTGCAGCAGCGCAGCCAGGATGGCCAGGATCAGGCCTCCGCCGAAGCCGACGAAGGGAATGAAGGCGAGCAGTCCGGTGATCACGCCCACCGGCAGCGCGAACTTCAGTCCGGCAATCCAAAGGCTGATACTGTAGAACGTAGCCAACAAGAGCATTACCGATAGTTGCCCGCGCAGGAATTCCGACATCACCGAATCGATGTCGCCGAGAATGCGCGTGGTGCGTGCCAGCATCGGTCGGGGCAAGGTGTTGCGTAGTGTTTCGATGATCCGCGGCCATTCCTGCAGCAGATAGAACATTACGATCGGCACCAGCGCCAGGTTGGCAATGAAACCGATAAGGGCGAGCCCGCCCTGGCCGGCCTGGCTGAGCAGTTTCGGAATCAGATCGGTGGCTTCGTCCTTGTAGCCCCCGGCCCAGGCTTTCAGCGATGCAACGTCGAGTTGCAGGGTGGTACCGAGGCGCTCATTGAGCATCGGAATGATGTTCGTATCGAGCCGCTCCATGAGGTCGGGCAGGCGGGCGATCAGGACCACGGCTTCGCGGTAGATCATCGGTGCCAGAATCAGCAACAACAGCAACAGGGCGAGCCCCATCGCGGCGATGACGCTGAGAACGGCAAACGCGCGCGGAATGCGCCGGGCCACCATCCAGTTCACGATCGGATCGCAGATGTAGGCGAATACGGCCGCGATCGCAAACGGCGCCAGAATGGGCGACAGCATGTAAAACAGGCCGACCAGCGCCAGGCCCACTGCGATCCATACTGCGGTTTGAAGTCGATCGGAGCGGGGAGGGTTCATTTCAAGTAAAATCGCGAGCTGCGCCGGCGTGGCCGGCAGACCCATTAATGTAACCACTCGGTGGTGCACGCTCAAGCTTGCTTGGGTAAGCGTTTTATTCGCGCGCTGCTTGTGACCCCGATTGGCAGCCCTAGGAACGATCTTGACCTCCCTGACTTATCGTGATGCCGGCGTGGATATCGACGCGGGTGACAATCTGGTTGAGCGCATCAAGCCGCTCGCGAAACGGACTCTCCGCCCCGAGGTGATGGGCGGCATCGGCGGTTTCGGTGCTTTGTTCGAACTCACCGGAAAGTATCGCGAACCCGTGCTGGTGTCTGGCACCGATGGCGTGGGGACGAAGCTCAAACTCGCGTTCCAGTTGAACCGCCATGACACCGTCGGGCAGGATCTGGTCGCGATGAGTGTCAACGACATTCTCGTACAGGGGGCCGAGCCCTTGTTCTTTCTCGACTATTTTGCCTGTGGCAAGCTCGATGTCGATACTGCTGCCGATGTGGTCAAGGGTATCGCCACTGGCTGCGAACTCGCCGGCTGCGCGCTGATCGGTGGTGAGACAGCCGAGATGCCGGGCATGTATCCGGCCGGCGAGTACGATCTGGCCGGTTTTGCGGTAGGCGCGGTCGAGAAGTCCGAGATCATCGACGGCAGCACGATCGTGCCGGGCGACGTGGTGCTGGGCCTGGCGTCGAGCGGTGCCCATTCCAACGGCTATTCGCTGATCCGCAAGATCATCGAAGTGGCCAAACCCGATCTCGACGCCGACTTCGACGGCCGGCCCTTGCGTGACGTGGTGCTCGAGCCGACCCGCATCTACGTCAAGCCGCTGCTCGCCCTGATGAAGTCGCGTGCCGGTCTGGTGAAGGGCATGGCTCATATCACCGGTGGCGGCATCACCGAAAACGTGCCGCGAATCCTGGGTGATCACCTCACCGCTCGCATCAATGCCGGCAGCTGGGTCATGCCGGCGCTGTTCCAGTGGTTGAAGTCGGCCGGTAACGTCGCCGACCAGGAAATGTACCGGGTGTTCAACTGTGGTATCGGCATGGTCGTGATCGTTGCCGATGAGGATGCCGCAGGCGCCATCGCCCAGCTTGAACAGGCGGGTGAAAAGGTTTTTACCATCGGCCGCATTGCGAGCCGTGCTGAAGGCGAGGCACAGACGATCGTCGCCTAGCTCGCCTCGCCCGGCTGTGCAACTAATCAGCCGGGTGCCTGTCTGGTCGGCATGACGCTAGTTTTTAGCGGGGCGGATTTGCGCTGTCTGGTGTTTGCGGTCGGAGTGATATCGGCCGCTCAAACGACGTCAGAACGTGATCTGCGAACGGACGAGGGAAGGCCGATGACAAGTATTCGTACTGATGGGGTGGTCCTTGGCTAGGGCGGGCGTGATCGGCTTGAGTGTCGCGGGCCTCGTGGTTGTCGCTGGCTATGCTTGGTGGGCGCAGCAGCCAAAGTCGGGGCCGGTGCAATTGGCGGCGTTGGCCACGCCGGCCGCTCGCCCGGCGGCGGTGGTCGAACTCGCCGAAGTGGTCGCCGAGGCCATGCCCGATGAGCTCAGTGCAGTGGGTTCGCTGCGCTCGAATGAATCGGTCATTCTTAGGCCCGAGGTCTCGGGCCGGATCAGCAAGATCAGCTTCAAGGACGGCACGCCGGTTGCACGCGGAGCCGTTCTGATCGAATTCGATGCTGCAGTGCAGCAGGCCGAGCTGCAACAGGCACAGGCCAATGTCTCGCTGGCCGAATCCAATTTTCGACGCACTTCAGACCTGTTCGAGCGCCGCTTCATCAGCCAGAGCGCCCGCGATGAGGCCGTCAGCCGTCGCGAAGTCGCGCGCGCCGCGGTGCAACTGGCCCAGGCCCAGCTTGCGCGGATGCGGGTCGTTGCACCATTTGCGGGCACGGTCGGCATTCGCAATGTCAGCGTCGGCGACTATGTGAAGGATGGCGAAGACCTGGTCAATCTCGAAGATGTCTCGATTTTGAAGCTCGATTTTCGGCTGCCGGAGATTTACCACGCAAGTCTGCGGGTCGGGCAGGCGGTCGAGGTTAGCAGCGATGCGCTGCCCGGGGTGATGATTCCGGCCACCATTGATGCGATCGATCCGCTGGTCGACACCCAGGGCCGTGCGGTGGTGATGCGGGCGAGCCTGCCGAATGCCGACAACAAGCTACGCCCGGGCATGTTTGCGCGGGTGCGGGTGACCCTCGATGCGCGCCCGTCCGTGCCAGTCGTACCCGAGGAGGCGCTGATGCCGGGTGCGGGCAATCGCATGTTCGTGTATCGGGTGGTTGACCGGGTCGCGAACCGGGTGGAGGTTCGCACCGGCGCGCGGCGAGACAGCAGGGTCGAGATTGTCGAAGGCCTCGGGCTTGGGGACGTGGTGGTAACTGCGGGTCAGCTCAAGCTGCGCGATGGTGACGAGGTACGCACCAGCGCCGACGGCGGCGGCGCGATCGCACCGGCGACGGCCTCGGCGCACGCGGGCTAGGAGCGAACGTGGTCATTTCGGAACTCTGCATCCGGCGACCGGTGTTTGCGACCGTGTTGTCACTGTTGCTGATCCTGATCGGGCTGGTCTCATTCACCCGTCTCACGGTGCGCGAGTATCCCAATATCGACGAACCGGTGGTCACCGTCGATACCTTGTACTCGGGCGCGAGTGCCGAGATCGTCGAGTCGCAGGTCACCAAGCCGCTCGAGGATTCGCTGGCGGGTATCGAAGGTGTCGATGTCTTGTCGTCGATCAGTCGCCAGGAGCGCAGCCAGATCACGATAAGGTTTCGTGTCGAGCGTAACGCCGACAGCGCGGCCGCCGATGTGCGCGACCGGGTGTCACGGGTGCGGCGGCGCCTGCCCGACGATGTCGATGAACCGGTGATCTCCAAGGTCGAGGCCGATGCCAGCCCGATCATCTGGTTGGCGTTCTCGTCCGATCGCCATTCGCCACTCGAGATGAGCGACATCGCCAACCGGATCGTCAAGCCGAGGTTGCAGACGCTGCCTGGTGCGGCCGATGCCCGCGTGTTCGGCGAGCGTCGCTATTCGATGCGGGTGTGGCTCGATCGCGACCGCCTGGCGGCGTTCCAG
>JAEUNS010000134.1 GCA_016790005.1 Zoogloeaceae bacterium | reverse complement strand
TCAACACCCCACGAAACACCCGTTCGACCATGTAGCTGCGCAGCTTGCTGGTGAGCCAGTAGTCGGCTCCCGCGACCGGCCGGGTGCGGCGACGCAGGCGCGGCGGCAACGACGCCCACAACAGCACGAAATCCGCATGGCTGCGGTGGTTGGCGAAATACACCCGCTGGCGCACCTCGGGGGCGCAGCCGCGCCAGATCGCGCGGGCGCCGGTGATGAGTTTGGCCGCCCCACACAGGGCTGATCCTACGAGTCGTTCTAAGGCCATTGCGTTGGTTCCGAAGGCGTCAGGCAGACACCAGCGCGGCGGTCAGCAGCGACAAGGTCTGAAGTAACGTAAACAACACTTGCCGCATCAGCATCCCACGCGCACCGGCACATCGTTGCGCGAGTGTTCGCGCCGCTGGCGGCTCGCGCTTGGAAGCTTGCAGCCCGGCCAGTGCCCGGTCGAACGCGGCGAGATCCTCTGCCGGCCAGGCATCGGGCCGCATCCAGCGACGCGCCCAGTCGTCAAACAGCGCGGCGTCAAGGCGAACCCGCAGCGCATGATAGGCCGCCATCGCGCCACCGGCGAGGCTGACGAGCAAGGCGCCAAGGCTGGCCGGCCCGGGTGTGCCCCAGATCAAGGCAGCAATCGCCAGCACGGCCAGCACCAGGCTCCAGCGCGAAAAGCCCTGGCCGAGTGCCAGCAGTTCGGCACACAGCCGCGCCTCGGCGCAGGCATCTCCAGCATCGGGGCGGGCCGGCGTGTCAGTCATGACCTGACCGGGCGCTTGGCGGCGCCTGTCTTGCGCATTCGGCCAAGGCGGCAAGATGTGCAGGCCCAAGCATGACATTCGGGCGAGCGCCGCGCACGATGGCGAGCGCGTCTTCAAGCTTCGTCGCCCGCCCGGTCAGCAAGAGCCATGCCGCCACCGCGCTGGCGCTGCGCGAATAGCCGAGCGCACAACACACCAGCACCGGGCCTGCCGCACGTAGCTTTTCGATCCGGCAGGCCGCCTGGTGCAACTGGTCGGCATCCGGCGCGACCAAATCCAGCCACGCGAATCCGGCATAGGCCCACTTTCCGCGCGGTGCAGGCAACTCGGCGCTCAGATCGCAGAGCGCGCCGAAACCACCGCGACGCATCTCGGCCGCCGTCGGTAGTCGCCCCAGCCATACCCCGTCACGCACCGGGTCGGGCTGCGGGCGGCGCAGCGTCCAGGCGCGCGAGTTCAGCCAGGCGCATAGCGTGTAGGGCAGTAGCAGGATTGCGATTGCGGCCGAATGCCGCCCCGCGTGTTTCTGAAAACCGCGCCCGCCCGGCCCGATGTAGATCACCGCGACGAGTGCCAGCGCCACGGTCATCCACAACAACCACAAACCGCCACCCCCGAGGCCCCAGGCGACGGCGGCGAATGCCGCCGCACCGGTCAGATAGAGCGCAGCCAGCCTGTGCCGTGGCGATGCGATCGCACGCCGCCAGCCGCTCAGCGGCGAAGGCCCGCGGTCCGGCCAGATCCACATGCACACCAGGCCCGCCAGCACCCCGGTCGGGATGTCGACGAAGTGATGCTGGAAGGTGGTCAGCACCGACACGCCGATCAGCACCGCCCAGGCATGCACCACCCAGCGCCAGTAGCCGGTGCTGCCCAGCGCGAATCGCGCCCAGATGACCAGCAACAGGCCGATGTGCAGCGAAGGCGCCTGGTTGTAAGGTTGATCGAAACTGGTCAGGGCGTCGAACAGCGCACCAAACAGGCCATCGGACGGCGGCCGCTCGAACGCCAAACGCAGCGGAAACAGCATGAAACATGCAACCGAAAGCAGTTGCACGCTCAGCAATCGCAGTCCGTGACGATCGACCGCGTCGGCGCTGCGACAGAACAGGAATGAAAAGCCGTAAAGCAGATCGATCGACCAGTAGGGCACGATCGTCCACGGCATGAACGGAATGTGGTGCTCCCATTCGAAGAAGACCGAGGCGCTCACGCCGCGCTCGGCCGCCAGTCCGTTGGCAAAGCCATAGCTCAGAAAGAAGAACGGACCGAGAAACAGCAACCAGGCAATGCTGCGCAACCACATGATGCGCCCGCCGTCCGCGCCGAGGCTTGCTTCGGCGTAGTTCATGCAGACCGGCGCCGCGCAAGCGACACGGTGAAGATGCCCCACTCGTCGACCCGTTGTTCGATCTTGACGAAGCCCGCATTCTCGACCAGCTGATCCATCTCGGCCTGGGTGCGCCGACGCATCACCCATGCTTCGCCGTTACGGTGGCTGGTGAGCGCGCGCGCGATCATCTCGAGCTGCGGATGCCAGGGCTGACCGGTATAGATCAGGTAGTCGCCTGGCTCGATCGCCTCCGCCAGACCGGCCAGCGAACCCATCACGCCTTCATTATCGGGAAACAGTTCGTACAGCCCGGACACGATACCCACCGTCGGTCGAGGCATGATCGCAGCCAGCGAGGCGCGGTCGAACGCGTCACCCTTCTCGAAGCGGGCAACGTCGTCCAACCCCTTGGCCCTGATCAGCGCGGCGCCGTCGCGCACGTTGATGTCGCTGTAGTCGCGCAGCAGAATGGACTCGGGACGATGGCCGGCCTTTGCCAGCGCCTCGAGCACATAGCGACCGTGACCGGCGGCAATATCGACGACCCGCAGCGGCCGCTGCTCGGCCTCAAGCCGGGCGAGCGCCTTGATGAGGAGCCCCTCGACGTTGAGCTTGCGCTGGCGGATGCCGCGCCAGCCGATTGCATCGAGATAGTGGCGGTCGATCAGCCGCCCCAGCGGGCCGGCACCGCTCGCCGTGTTGCGATACACATAGTCGAGCGTGCTGCCGGAATCGAAACCGGTATCGAACCCAAGCCGGATGCCGTCCGACAAGCGGCTACCAAGCCGCAGATTGGCACGGTACGCCGCCCACCACCACGCACGCGGACTTGACCCGGGCAGCGGCTGCGCCAGCGCACACGCCTCTTCGAAGGTGGGGCCGTGGCGATCGGCATCGAGAAGGCTGGCGACCGAGGGCGGCGAATCGAACTGGCGCAAGATGAATGCACGCGCCCGTTCGGTGGCATCGCGGCGGTTCAGCTCGCCCAGCGTGTCATGGTAGAAGCCGTCGAGCACATGCTGCTCCTTCACCCGCGCCCCAAGCCGCGCAAAGAACGCATGTTGCGGGCCATGGTGCACCACCCAGTCAGCCCCGGAGATCAGCAACTGGGTCGGCACGGTGATTGCCTGCGCATCGGCCACCACCCGCTCGGCGGCCTCGTACAAGCCAAGCAGGATATTTACCGAGATCGCCCGCGCTATCAGAGGGTCTGAATCGTAACTGGCCTGACGTGCAGGATCATGGGTGAGAAACCTGGCCTTGACATAGCTGTTCACAAAGAAATTGCCGCGCAGCCTGGCCATGAGCGCGAGCCCGGAACGGGCAAACGGCGCATACAGCTTGACCTTGAACGCCGGCGAAGCAAGCACCATGCAGCGCACCTTGGGCGCATAGTCGTGCACCCAGGTGGCCACCACCACGGCACCGACGCTTTGCGCCAGAATCGCGAGGTCGGCCTGCTCAAAGCCATGCCAGTCGCGCAGATGGTCGACCAAGCTCTGCACGTCGCGCACCGAGGTGCCGAAGCTCGGCGAATAGCCGCGCGCACCCGGCGACAAGCCATGTCCGCGCGCATCCCAGGCAAAGAAGTCGAAGCCCGGCAGGTCGAGTTCATCCACCAGATGCGCCATGCGGCCGGAGTGCTCGTGACCGCGATGAAACATCACCACCGCACCGCGGCATGGCTGGGTTGCCGGCCAGTGGCGATAGAACAGCCTCACCCCGTCATGGGTTTCGAAGTGGCAGTCGCGTGCGCATCGGGGGGTCGTCATTGCTGCGTTCCAAAGGGGCGGGGCTTCACGGGGCATTGTGGACAACACCGGCGTCGCGCACCCCGGCGCGCACGCGATTGACGATGTTTGCAAGTATCGCAAGGCTCACCGCAGGCATGATCCACCACGACCACCCGGGCAGGCTGCCCGCCAGGCCGAGCCATAAGCCCAGGGTGCCGAACACGAACGCGCGATCGCTCTTGCCCATCGGGCCATCGTAGCGACGGGGTGCGCCGACCATCGGGCCGAGCGCCCCCGCCATCTCCGAGACCGCGGCAAGAAAGATGACCGCCCCCACGCCACCCCAGCCGAATGGCGCGACCAGCACGAAGGGCAGATACAAGGCGGCGTCCGACACCACATCGGAAAGCTCGTTCAGATAAGCCCCCAACGGCGATTGCTGGCCAAACTCGCGTGCCAGCATGCCGTCGATCGCGTTGAAAGCCATGCGCACGAACATCCACGCGGGCAGCAACAAAAAGAGACCGGGCTGCCCGGCCCCAATGAACAGTAGCGCGCCAAGTGCAATGGAGATGAGCATCGCAGCCAGGGTAACGGCGTTGGCGCTCACCCCGTGCGCCGCCAGCCGGCGCACCAGAGGCCGCAGCACTGCCTGAAAGCGCGGTTTGAGTTCGTAAATGCTGATTGTCACTTTATTACCAGCCGGTGATTGCTTGCGGACTCTAGCACGGAGAAAGCGGTTCAAATAGGCGTTGAGCGAGAGGGAGGCTCTGCCGACCGGATGATTATGTTGCAATGCAGCAAAACAAACCGTATAGTTGGTTCGTCAGCCTCACGAGGACTGTCACCCGACTATTGCGGAGTACTACCCATGAACTACCGAATGCTCGCCGGCGCACTGCTGGCAACCTTTGCCCTGAGCGGATTCGCCAACCAAACATCACTTTCCGACGCGGCGGCCGACACGGCCGAGCTGGCCACCTTCGACGACGGCCCGACCGGTTTCCGCTTCGTGTGGCGCCGCGACAACGGCTGGACTTTCGCGGGCATGACACCGCCGGAAGCAGCTGCAGTGAAAGCCAGCCTTGCGGGCTCGGCCGATGCCAGGTCAGGCGAACACGCTGGTGATAAACCCCTGGCCGTGTTCGTCGATGCGGTCAGCGGCTACCAGTTCGAATGGACTGCCGACGCCGGCTGGACCTTCGCCGGCCCGTCGGCCAGCCTGCCTGTGCAACTGCAAGCTGCGCGCTGATAAGTAAGTACCGCGCAGCGGGCTATTGCAGATCGACCTGTGGCTGTTGTCCGGCAAGCCCGCCAAGCAGATTGGCGACCGCCTCGGCTTGCAGTTCGCGCACGATGAACACCAGGCGGCTGCGCCTGTCCGCGTAAGGCCCCTCTTCGGGCCAGGCAGCCAGGCTGGTCGGCGGATAAGCGATATGCTGCACGCACTGCACCACCCGCGGTTGCGTGTCACCAGCCACATCGAGCAAACCCTTGATGCGCAAAATGCGCTCGCCGAACACCTCGAGCAGCAAACCGAGGCCATCGCAAAAGCTCAGCCAGTCGAGCGGCTGGTCAAAGCGCAGCACGAAACTCGTCACCAACTCGTCATGCCGGCGCGGCACGCTCACGGCGGCGCCCCCCTTGCGCCAGGCCGGTGACGGTGCGAGCGGTCGCGCCCGGGCGACTTCTGCAAGCGCCCGCTCCTCACCGAGCCAGCGCGCCACATCGGGCGACTTGGCCGCAGCGTCATACAAACCGCAGGACGTGATCGCGTCGGCGGGCGGCTGTCCATTGAAGACCTCGATCTGCTCAGCCCCCGGGTTGAGTCGCGCCAGGCGCTCGCCCAGTTGCCTGCGCTCGCGCTCTGATGCCAGATCACACTTGGTGATCAGCAGTCGATCGGCCATGACCACCTGACGCAAAGCCTCACGATGGGAATCGATCTGTCTGTCTCCCAGCGTCGCGTCCACTGCCGTCACCACGCCGTCACAGCAAAACCGTTCGGCGATGAACGGCTCTTCCATCAAGGTATGAATCACCGGCGCCGGATCGGCCATGCCGGTCGTCTCGATCAACACCCGGTCGATGGGGCCGATCTCGCGCCGCGTAGCGCGGCCAAAGATGTTCTTGAGCGCCCTCACCAGGTCACCCTGTACGCTGCAGCAGATACAGCCGGAGTCGAGCACCAGCAGCGTTTCTTCGATCTTGTCGACCAGATGATGATCGACCCCGACCGCACCGAACTCGTTGATGAGCACAGCCGTACGTGCAAGCGCGGCCTGACCCAGCAGATGATTGAGCAGCGTCGTCTTGCCGGCACCGAGAAAGCCGGTCAGGATGATGACCGGTATTCGCCTGTCAGCCCTGCCGGGTTGCATCTGCCCGGGCAGGGTCACGCCTAGCCCCGCGAGACGCGCTCGAGCGCCTCGTGCCGCTCCTGAGCCTCGAGGCTCAAGGTGGCCGTCGGGCGGGCGAGCAGGCGCGGCACACCGATCGGCTCGCCGGTTTCCTCGCACCAGCCGTAGCTGCCGTCCTTGATGCGCGCGAGGGCTTCGTCGATCTTCTTCATCAACTTGCGTTCGCGGTCGCGAACACGCAATTCGAGGGCATGCTCTTCCTCGACGGTGGCGCGATCGGTCCAGTCGGGCGTGGCCTCGTTGTCCTGCAGGCTCATCGTGGTCGCGCGCGCGGCATCGACGAGCGCCTGCTTTTCGGCCTGCAGCAACTCGCGAAAGAACTCGAGCTGCGCCTCGGACATGTAGTCATCCTCCGGCGCAGCGAGCAGTTGCTCGCGGGTCAGCGTTTGGATGGATTCGTTATTGACGGCGCTCATGCTGCCTCCTCCGTGTAAAAACACTAACGGGCCGCACAATACACGAAACTGGGAATATCGTCAGACCGACTTGCCTGCGTTTGCCCGATCCGGGCAGCGAACGCATACTGCCCCCGATCGCCAGAGCTTGCGAATCCGCGTTCTTCAGGCAAAATCGACAAACATCGACCGAGAGTGAGCCGGTTCATCCGGTTTGCGCGCCCATGACCGAAACCCCACATGCTGCTCCGGCAGACGAGCAAAGCTTTCTTGACCAAGCCGCCAACCGCTGCAAGGAGCATGGCGCGAGCCTTACACCGATTCGCCGCCACATCCTGCGCCTGCTGCGGCGGCAGTCTGGCGGGGTGAAGGCCTACGACCTGCTGGAGCAAATGAAGGCGGAACATCCCGGTGCGACCCCACCCACGGTATACCGGGCGCTCGACTTCCTGATCGACCAGGGTCTCGCCCACAAGATCGGGCGCACCAACCAGTTCATCGCCTGCAATCAACAGGCTCATGACGACGCCGGTCTGTTCCTGGTCTGTCCGCGCTGCGGGCAGGTGACCGAGTTGCATGACCACGAGGCATCGGCCGCCCTCAAGCGCAGCCTCGCTCTGGCCGGACATATCCTGGTCGGGCCCGAAATCGAGATCAGCGCAATCTGCCGACGCTGTCAAACCAGCCTCTGATCTCCCTCAACCACCAAGGCCACGCCATCGGCGTCAAGCAAGCGCAACTCGAACGGTACACAGGGGTCGAGCGCCAGTGCCAACGCCCTGAGCCGCATCGAGACCGCCGCGCTCGAGTCACTCTCGGTGTCGAGGGCTTCGCGCACGAAAGCCCCCTCGGGGTGAAAATTCCACTCGGTGGGGGCGATGATTGCATACTCGCAAATCCGCTCACCCTCGACCTTGAGCGCATGTATCAGCAGCCCCCGCGCAGTCTCGACGCAGGCAAGGCCGGCATTGTCGCCGACGGGCGCGGCATCGAAAAGCGTCGGCATGTCGTTCGCCAGCGGATGGCGCAGACGGCTCGCGCACTCGGACAGATCGATCACCCGCGAAAACAGGCGCGCGGCACAGCGATGGCGATGACTCAGGAGCAATGCGGGGTGCACCGTGTCGGCATGCCGCGACAACACCCCGGTCTCATGCGCCAGCCCGCCAAAGGTCGGCGCGCGGCTGAACGCCGGGTCGGGCACGCCGCCAAAGCGCTGCGCCCACGCCCCGGCAGACAGTGAAGGCAGCAGCGGCACGGCATCCTGTTCGGTGGTCGACAAACCCAGCTCGATCAGATCGGCAAGCGCGCTCCCCACGGAACTACCCCGGCGCGCGCACTCCACGAACTCGCGCAAGCCGCGCGGCCCGCGCCAGGTGCCGAAGAATCCACCCAGCAACTCGACCACGACAAGATCGAGCAGATCACCGCCCAACTCGAACGCAAGCCGCGAATCGCGGGTGCATGCCAGACGCCGATGCAGTTCGGCGAAGCGTGCGCGCCGCGGCGCATGGCCGAAAAGCGCCGGCCAGTCGAGCATCAGCCGCCACAGGTGCTCCTGCGCCATCTCCGAGGCGAGCATACGCTCAAGCTCCCAGGGTTCCGGCATGGGCTCGGTCGTGACGCCCGCCGCGCATAGCGCCATGCGATGGGCAAGCCACTGTGCCCGCCCGCACAGGCTGAACAGCCTGGGCACAAGCGCACCGGCTTCCGGAAGGGTCTTCCCCACCAGCAGGTTTGATGCAGATGGGCGCGGATTCATGACCTTCACGGCATACACCCTTGCGCCATCCCAGCATGCCTCGAGCACAAGCGGATCCATCATATTGAGCTGGGCACTATCGCCCCCCGCAGTTGTTGCGGATTGGCCCTTTAACGACTCCGACATGATGGAAACCCCGATGTTGTTGAGTATCGATGCGTCGCAGCATTGTATAACCGTAATCACCCGGTGTTATTGCCACAGTGCTGGCTGCGACGCGCCTCACCCGGCCTCGACAGCCGGAAAAACACCCCCATGGCAGTGTTGGCAACAAATAGAACTGTCCGGTGTTGTAGCAAATGAATTGTCCGCTTGGGTATGCGAGGCGGAAACGCTGCGAAGGGCGTAGCCCGAAGCGGCGTTCCCGCCTCGCGACCGCTGCGGCGGACAGTTACGCAGCGGCCTGAAGTGCCGGTTGTTCTGGTTTGCCGTCGGGCCCGTAGCGGGCGAGCAGGCGCGGGCCGTGAAACAGGGCCAGACGCCCGTCGGTGTGGCG
>JAEUNS010000124.1 GCA_016790005.1 Zoogloeaceae bacterium | reverse complement strand
TGCGAGGGGAGAGATCACCAAAGAGCAGAGCACCCGCCTGGCCGAGATCGAGAAGCTCTTTGTGGGCAGCGGGCCCGCGAAAGCGAAATCGCCCGGGCCGTTGAAAGCCGCCTGACGAGAAGAATAGAGACCAAAATGGACCGCAAGCACGAAAAGTATCAACGCCTTGTCGAGCGCTGCAAGAGCCTCTCCCCGGTGCCGACAGCCATCGCCTACCCCTGCGACGAAACGTCACTGAAGGGGGCTGTCGAGGCCGCCGAGCTGGGTATACTGCGACCCATTCTGGTCGGCCCGCGCGATCGGGTCGAGGCGGTGGCGGCACAGTGCGGCATCGACATGTCGGCCTACGAACTGGTCGATGTGCCCGACAGCCAAGCCGCCGCAGCGGCTGCAGTCAGTCTGGCGCGCGAAGGCCGGGCAGAAATGTTGATGAAGGGCAGTCTTCACACCGACGAACTGATGAGCGCGGTCGTGCGCAGCGCGACCGGCCTGCGTACCGGGCGAAGGATCAGTCACGCGTTCATCATGGATGTGCCCAGCCTGGATCGGGTGATCATCGTCACCGATGCGGCGATAAACATCTTCCCGACGCTGATCGACAAGATGCACATCATCCAGAATGCGATCGATCTTTCTCAGGCACTGGGATATCCACAGCCCAAGGTCGCGATCCTGTCGGCAATGGAGACGATCAACCCTGACGTGCCCTCGACGATGGAGGCCGCGGCGCTATGCAAGATGGCAGACCGCAAACAGATCACCGGCGGAATCCTGGATGGTCCGCTGGCGCTGGACAACGCGATCAACCTCGATGCAGCCCGAATCAAGAAGATCGATTCTCCGGTTGCGGGCATGGCCGACATACTGGTGGTGCCCGATCTGGAGGCCGGAAACATGCTGGCAAAAAGCCTGACCTTCATGGCCAATGCCGATGCGGCCGGAATCGTGCTAGGCGCGCGGGTGCCGATCATCCTCACCAGTCGCGCCGACTCGGTGATGACTCGGCTTGCGTCCTGCGCGGTGGCGGCGCTGGTGGCTGACGCCCGGCGCAAGGATACATCGAGGACGCTGGTCTGATTACACGCACACCGGGTCGTCCGAACGGCAGTCCCGGCGTTTCCAGAAGATCAATCATCAAGGAATTTCGATCATGACGCTTGAACCTCCCCGCCCGCTGCTGAGGGGCAAGAAGGCATTGGTCGTTGGTATCGCCAACGAGAATTCGATCGCCTATGGTTGTGCGAAGGCGTTTCACGAGCTCGACGCTGATCTTGGGATCACGTATCTGAATGAGCGTTCGAAGCCCTATGTTGAGCCGTTGGCGAAAGATCTCGATGCGTCGATCTTCATGCCGCTCGATGTCGCTCAGCCCGGGCAACTCGAGGCCGTCTTCGAGGAGATCACGCGCAAATGGGGGCGCCTGGACATTCTCGTGCACTCGATCGCCTTTGCGCCCAAGGAGGATCTTCAGGGCGGGTTGCTCGACTGCTCCGCCGCAGGCTTTGCGACGGCAATGGACATCTCGTGCCATTCATTTGTTCGAATGGCCAAATTGGCGGTACCCCTTATGACCGAGGGTGGCTCGATGTTCGCAATGAGCTACCACGGTGCCAACGAAGTGGCCCCCAACTACAACGTGATGGGTCCGGTCAAGGCAGCGCTGGAATCCTCGTGTCGGTATCTGGCCTACGAACTCGGTCCCAAGGGTATTCGCGTGCATGCGATTTCGCCGGGGCCGCTCAAGACCCGGGCCGCGTCGGGGCTGAAGGACTTTGACCTGCTCCTCAACGAGGCTTCGCAACGTGCGCCGCTGGGTGAGCTCGTGGATATCATGGACGTCGGTTTCACCTGCGCCTTCCTGGCCACGCCCTATGCGCGACGCCTGACCGGCAATACGGTTTACGTCGATGGCGGCGTGAACATCATGGCGTGATCGGGCAATGCCTGCAGCCGGTCAGTGTTGCAGGCATGTCGATAGGGTGGTCCATGTACGCAGGAACGGGTGCGTGCCGACCTTGTGGTCGAGCACACACCGGCAGGTAGTGAAGTTAGGGTCACGCGCGTTTCGGCGCCTCACATCCCCTGGTAGATCGGCCCTTCGCCGCCTTGCGGCACCACCCAGTTGATATTCTGGGTGGGGTCTTTTATGTCGCAGGTCTTGCAATGCACACAGTTCTGGGCATTGATCTGCAAACGCGGTGCACCGCCTTCGCCGTCGCGCACGATCTCGTAGACCCCGGCCGGGCAGTAGCGTTGTTCGGGTGAGTCGTATTGCTCGAAGTTGATCCGGATCGCAACCGACGGGTCTTTCAACTGCAGGTGGCAGGGCTGCTCTTCTTCATGGTTGGTGTTAGACAGAAACACCGACGAGAGGCGGTCGAAGCTGATCACGCCATCGGGCTTGGGATACACGATGGGTGTGGATTCGCTGGCCTTCTTGAGGTAGCCGTGGTCTGCAGTGTTGCGCAGCGTCCAGGGCGCCTTGCCGCGGAACAGTATCTGGTCCATGCCGAACAGCAGTGAGCCCAGCCACAAGCCCTTTTTCATCAGCGGCTTGAAGTTGCGCGCCTTGTGCAATTCTTCATGCAGCCAACTCGCGCGGAAAGCCTCGGGGTAGGCGCCAAGCTCGTCCCGGCTGCGTTCGGCCACCAGCGCCTCGAATGCAGCCTCGGCGGCGAGCATGCCGGATTTCATCGCGGCATGGATGCCCTTGATGCGCGAAGCGTTGAGATAGCCCGCGTCGTCGCCGATCAGCGCCCCGCCAGGGAAAACGGTTTTCGGCAAGGACTGCAGGCCGCCGGCCGCAAGGGCGCGCGCACCGTAGGACAGGCGTTTGCCGCCCTCGAGAAAGCGCTTGATGTCGGGGTGGGTCTTGTAGCGCTGGAACTCTTCATACGGCGAGAGATACGGGTTGCTGTAATTGAGGCCGACCACATAGCCGATGGAAACCAGATTGTCTTCCAGGTGGTACATGAACGAGCCGCCATAGGTGGCATTGTCGAGCGGCCAGCCGGCGGTGTGGATGACCAGGCCGGGAACATGTTGCTCGGGTTTGATCTCCCACAGTTCCTTGATGCCGATGCCGTAGGTCTGCGGGTCGACGCCGTCGCGCAGGTTGAACCGGGTCTCGAGCATCTTGCCCAGATGGCCACGGCAACCTTCGGCGAAGAGCGTGTACTTGGCATGCAGCTCCATGCCGGGTTGGTGATTGGGGCCGGGCTCGCCCTCGCGGGTGAGCCCCATGTCACCGGTCGCGATGCCTTTGACCGCACCGCCTTCGTCGAACAGGACCTCGGCTGCGGCAAAGCCGGGATAAACCTCGATGCCGGCTGCCTCGGCCTGCTCGCCCAGCCATTTGGTCAGGTGTCCGAGCCGGATGATGTAGTTGCCATGGTTCAGAAAGCAGCCGGGCAGCAGCGCGTTCGGGAGCTGACGCGAAGCGCTGGCACTCATGAACAAAAAGCGGTCTTCGCTGACCGCAGTCTTGATCGGCGCACCCTTTTCCTTCCAGTCGGGTATCAACTCGTTCAAGGTGCGCGGATCGAGGATCGCACCCGATAGGGAATGGGCGCCGATTTCCGCACCCTTTTCGATCAGACAGACCGACAGGTCGTGCCCGCGCTGTTCCGCCAACTGCTTGATCCTGATCGCTGCAGCCAGGCCGGACGGACCTCCGCCAACGACCAGGACGTCGAACTCCATTGATTCGCGTTCCATTTGAACCTCCTCCATGTCTTGTGTGTGCTTCGCCGCTCACGCCTTGGTGGATCAGCGTTTTCCGCGATTATTGACGCGGCCGGGTCGAAGCGAATTGTTTTTCGCAGTTTAGTGCGTCCCTCCGACTTTGGCGAAGGTGTCGATAACATACGGTGCCGTATGTTACATTATGCGCCACCCAATAAGCAAAGGAGACCTTCATGCATGCAGAGCGAAAACTTGTACTCACAACCCGGATCCCGGTGCGCTGGGGTGACATGGATGCTTACGGCCATGTGAATAACACGATCTACTTCCGCTACTTCGAGCAGGCGCGGGTCGAATGGATCGAGGGGCTCGGGTATCCGGTCAGCCCGAACGAGAAGAGCGGGGCGGTGATCGTCAATGCCGACTGCACTTTCCGCATTCCGGTAAACTACCCGGCGACGGTGGAAGTCCGGGTGTTCGTGGGGCATCCGGGTCGAAGCAGCGTGATGACCTGGTACGAGCTGTATGTGGTCGGCGATGAGCGGCTTTTTGCCGAAGGCGGGGCGAAGGTGGTGTGGATGGACACCAGCACCGGCAAATCGGTGCCGCTTCCGGAGGCCTTGCGCGCCCTGCTGTGAGCCCGCCAATTTCAAACAGATAAAGATATCAGGGCCAGCCTGAAGCCTTGAGGAGACAAGACATGACTACATCTGCCGAACAAGCACTCTGGCAACCCTCCGCAGAGAGGATTGCCGCAGCCAGCATCACCCACTTTGCACATGCCGCCGAGCAGCGCTGGAAGCGGACGCTGCCCGATTTTGCCGCGCTGCATGCATGGTCGATCAACGAAACCGAGGAGTTCTGGACCAGCGTGTGGGACTTTGGCGAGGTGATCGGCGAGCGTGGCAACACGGTACTCGCCGATGGCGACCGCATGCCGGGGGCAAAGTGGTTTCCCGAGGCCCGCCTGAATTTTGCACGCAACCTGCTGCGCAGCCGCGACGACCATGACGCGCTGGTGTTCTGGGGCGAAGACAAGGTCAAGAACCGCATGTCGCATGGCGAGCTGTATCGCGAAGTCGCACGCTTCGCCGCGGCCATGCGCGAGATGGGCGTCGTGGCGGGCGATCGGGTTGCGGCCTACATGCCCAACATGCCCGAAACCGTGATCGCGATGCTTGCTGCGGCCAGCATCGGCGCGATCTTCACCTCGGCATCGCCGGATTTCGGACTCCAGGGCGTCGTCGACCGCTTCGGCCAGACCGAGCCCAAGTTGTTGATTGCGGCCGATGGCTATTTCTACAACGGCAAGATCGTCGACTCGCTCGGCAAGCTCGCAGAGATCGTCGGGCGGCTGCCCTCGCTGCAGCGCGTGGTCGTGGTGCCTTATGTGCACAAGGCACACGAGCTCAAGGCGATCCGGCATGCGCGCATGTATGCGGATTTCGTCGCGCCTCATCATGACGAAACCGAGATCGAGTTTGCCGCGCTGCCCTTCGATCACCCGCTGTATGTGATGTATTCGTCCGGCACCACCGGCGTGCCCAAGTGCATCGTGCATTGTGCCGGCGGTGCCTTGCTGCAGCACATCAAGGAGCACCGGCTGCATGCCGATGTGCGGCCCGGCGACCGATTGTTCTACTTCACCACCTGCGGCTGGATGATGTGGAACTGGCTGGTATCGGGCCTCGCGGCCGGGGCGACCCTGTTGCTCTACGACGGCTCGCCCTTCATCGGCAAGGGCACGATTCTGTTCGACTATGCCGAAGCCGAATCGATGACTCATTTCGGAACCTCGGCCAAGTTCATCGATGCGATCGCCAAGATCGACCTGAAACCGCGCGAAGAGTACAAACTCGACGCCCTGCGGGCCATGATGAGCACCGGCAGTCCGCTGGCGCCCGAAGGCTTTGAGTATGTGTATCGCGAGATCAAGGCCGACTTGCAACTGTCGTCGATCTCGGGCGGGACCGACATCATCTCGTGCTTCGTGCTGGGCTGCCCGGTGCTGCCGGTATGGCGAGGCGAGATCCAGTGCAAGGGCCTGGGGATGGCGGTCGAGGTGTTCGACGAACAAGGCAGGCCAGTCGTGGGAGAAAAAGGTGAACTGGTGTGCACCCGCCCCTTCCCGGTGATGCCGATCGGATTCTGGGGCGACCCGGACGGCTCGCGCTACCGCGCGGCCTATTTCGAGCGTTTCGACAACATCTGGTGCCATGGGGATTTCTGCGAAGTCACCGAACATGGCGGCTTGATCATTTACGGACGCTCCGACGCGACCCTCAACCCCGGTGGCGTTCGCATCGGCACCGCCGAGATCTATCGCCAGGTCGAGAAACTCGAACAAGTCCTCGAGTCGATCGTGATCGGCCAGGACTGGGCGGGCGATGTGCGGGTGGTGCTGTTCGTCAAGCTGCGCGACGGGGTCGCGCTCGACGACGAATTGCTTGGCCGCATTCGCAAGACCATTCGCGACAACACCACACCACGGCATGTGCCCGCCAAGATTCTGCAGGTGGCCGATATTCCGCGTACCAAGAGCGGCAAGATCGTCGAACTCGCGGTGCGCAATGTGGTGCACGGCCAAGCGGTCAAGAATGTCGAGGCGCTTGCCAACCCCGAAGCGCTCGAACATTTTGCCAATCGACCCGAACTGCAGGCCTGAGGAGAACGCGTGATGTTGATGAACAGTGAAAAATCAGTGTTGTTGATCGTGGATGTTCAGGAGCGCCTCGCACCCGCGATTCACGACGGCCAGCGGGTGGCCGAAAATTGCGCCTGGCTCGCCCAGGTCGCCGCGCGTATGGGTGTGCCGGTGGTCGTCACCGAGCACTTTCCGGCCAAGATCGGCGCCACGCTTGCCGACGTGAAGGCGGTCACCGCCGATGCGCACTATGTCGAGAAGACTGCATTCTCGGCCCAGCGGGATGAGTGTCTCGACACCACCGCAGTGGCCCAGCGCCGCCAGGTGGTGGTGTGCGGCACCGAAGCCCATGTATGCGTGCAGCAGACCGCACTCGATTTGCGTTGGGCGGGCAAGGAGGTATTCGTCGTGGCCGATGCCTGCGGATCGCGCGATCCGGTGAATCGTGACCTGGCCTATGCGCGCATGCGTGCCCACGGCATCGAGATCGTTTCACGCGAGATGGTGGTGTTCGAATGGCTGGAGCGGGGCGGCACCGAGCTGTTCCGCGCCGTCAATCGCGACTTCATCCGCTAGAGATCGCGGGCGGCGTGCCGGCCAGGGTGGTCTCCCTCACCCCCAACCCCTCCCGCTGGCGGGCAAGGGGAGCGCTGGGACGCCGAATTGGGCCCATCGTCGTCTCCGGTCATCAAGCGTCCCTGCTATCGAAGTCCCTCCGTGGGCACCTCGAGACCGAGCTTGACGTTGCTCATCGACACCAGAGTCTTGAAGCGCTTGACGTTGTTGTTTTCGAAAAACAGTTCGCGGGTCAGGGTCGTGTATTGCGCCATGTCTTTCACCAGGAACACCAGCACGAAGTCGCATTCTCCGGCGACGTAATAGCACTGCTGCACCTGCGGGCAGGCGATGAAGCAGCGCTTCATGGTGTCGAGCAGGTCCAGGCGTTCGCTCTCCACCTCGACCTCGGCAATGATCGTCAGCGAATAGCCAAGCCGCGCCGGCTCGACAAGGGTCACTGTCTTGCGAATGACGCCATCCTCCGTCAGCTTCTTCAGGCGACGGTTCACCGCCGCCGATGAGAGGTTGACGCGCGTCCCGAGCTCGACTTGGGAGAGGGTGGCATCGCGCTGGATGGCGTCAAGCAGGGCAAAATCGAAGTCATCGAGGCTCATGGCTGGTGGCCTTTAAAAACTGTCAGAGTTACGACAAAACTCGCAATGGCATTGCGTGTGGGGTGACTATTCAGCGATTTTAATCCGTAGGTTTGGAAATATCATTTCACTGCGCCGGACATCTTGGCGCGCTTGCGAGCAAGCAGCCCTTTGATATTTCCATCCGGAGCCTTAGATGAGCCAGCACTTCGATATCTGCCTGAATGCCGAGGTACTCCTTGAGCAGATCCATTCGCTGGGCGAGATCGGCCTCGATTTGCAGAACGGCGGTCGCACGCGCATTGCCCTGAGTGATGCCGAGAAGGCCGGTCGTGACCGGCTCGTCCAGTGGATGAGAGCGCTTGACCTGGACGTGCGCATCGACCGCATCGGCAACATTTTTGGCACTTTGCGCTCGCCATCCGACACCGGGGCTCAGGCGCCGCTGATGATCGGCTCGCATATCGACACCGTGGCCAATGCCGGCGCCCTTGACGGTTGCTATGGTGTTCTGGCGGGCCTGGCCGTCGTCCGCGCCTTGCGTGAAGCCGGCCGCTTGCCTGCGCGCTCGATCACCATCGGTGCCTTCACCAATGAGGAAGGGGCACGTTATCAGCCGGACATGATGGGGTCGCTGGTGTACGCCGGCGGCCTGGACGTGGCCGAGGCGTTGGCCACGATCGGTACCGATGGTACTTGTCTTGGCGATGAGCTCGCGCGCATCGGCTATGCCGGCGACCTGGAGCCCGGCGCCATCGTCCCTCACGAGTACCTGGAACTGCACATCGAGCAGGGTCCGATCCTCGAGGCCGAGAACACCCTGATCGGCGTCGTCGAAAACCTCCAGGGCATCTCCTGGCAGCGGGTCACGATCCAGGGTAGCGCCAACCATGCCGGCACCACCCCGACGCGCCTGCGCCATGACGCCGGCTATGTCGCCGCTGCGGTCGTCACCGCGCTGCGCCAGATCGCCTGCGACTCCAACGGGACCACCCTGGCGACCGTCGGCTGCATGGCGTTCGAGCCCAACCTGATCAACGTGATTCCGCGCAAGGCCGAGTTTACTGTCGACCTGCGCGATCCTGACGAAGACCGGCTGCTGGCGGCCGAGCAAGGGCTGAGCGCCTTTCTTCGCAACATTGCCGTAGCCGAGGGCGTGCAGATCAGTACCGAGCGACTGGCGCGCTTCCAACCGGTCACCTTTGACGCAGGCCTGGTCGAGGCGATCGCGTCGTCAGCCGAGCGCCTGGGCTTCAGTTACCGGCGCATGAGTTCGGGCGCCGGTCACGACGCGCAGATGATTGCGCGCATCTGCCCCGCCGCGATGATCTTCGTCCCCAGCCGCGGCGGTATCAGCCACAACCCGCGCGAGCACACGGATGACGATCAGTTGATCAAGGGCGTCGAAGTATTGCTGGATGTCGTCATCCGCCGCCTCGCAAGCCCTCTTTGAACGCAAACCATAGCACCCAAGG
>JAEUNS010000098.1 GCA_016790005.1 Zoogloeaceae bacterium | reverse complement strand
ACTGCGAAGCGCCGGACTTTCGACGGCCAAGGCGCGCACCTTGCTCGCACTATCCGAAAAGGTGAGCGGCGGATCGGTTCCGCTCGACGAGTGGCTATCCGATCCGCCGATCGACACCATCCGCGCGACGCTGCTCGCAGTGCGCGGGATTGGCCCGTGGACGATCGACTATGCCCTGCTTCGCGGCTTCGGCTGGCTCGACGGATCGCTCCATGGTGACGCCGCAGTGCGTCGCAAGCTCGCCATCCTGCTCGCCAGCCACGAAAAACTGAACGCCGACCACGTCCGCGACTGGCTGACCACCTTCGCACCCTGGCGTGCGCTGGTCGCGGCTCACCTGTGGGCCATGCCGGCTGCGAGCGATGTTGCGCCGCGCCTTGGCCAGCGATCGGGCTGATTGCGCCCCCCGCGCCGAAATGCGCGAGAATGCCGTCAAGCGCACAACTGGAAAATCAGATGTCTGAATTCAACAATCAATTGCCCGAAATTGAGTTCTGGTTCGACCCGGCAAGCACCTATTCCTACATCGCCGCCAGCGACGTCGCCCACATCGAGGCCGAAGGGCGGGGCCGCTTTAGCTACCACCCCTTCCTGCTCGGTCCGATCTTCGCGCGCCAGGGTTGGCGCGACTCACCCTTCAACCTCTACCACGCAAAAGGCGAATACATGTGGCTCGACATGGCACGACTTTGCGCCGAACGCGGACTGCCGCTGCAACGGCCTGGCGTCTTTCCGCGCAACAGCGTGCTGCCGGCGAGTGTGGCGTTGGTCGGGCTGGATGAAGGGTGGGGCAAACGCTTCGTCGCGGCATTGTTCACGGCCAACTTCGGCCATGACATCGACACCGCATCGGCGCACGGTTTGACCGCCGTCCTTGCCGATCTTGGGCTCGAGCCTGCACGCATACTGGCGCTGGCGGAGGATAGTGCCATCCGCGCGCGGCTGCGGAGTTCAACCACCATCGCAGGCGATCGCGGCCTGTTCGGTGCGCCGACCTTCATCGTTGGAACCGAACTGTTCTGGGGATCGGACCGCCTCCAGCAAGCGCTGACACACGCCGAAAAACTCAGCAAGGCCGCTGATCGAAACTTTGCGAACCCGTCCCTGCCCGGCACCTCAGCCGGAACCAGAACCTGATTCGAGCGCAGCCAGCAGATCGGTCAGCAGGTCTTCGCTCGCCTCGATTCCGATCGACAAGCGGATCAGGTCTACAGGACATGCACTACCCGGCCCCTCCACGCTCGCCCGGTGCTCGGCCAGACTTTCAACCGCGCCCAGCGAGGTCGCACGCTTGAAGACACTTAACGCCGCAGTCACCGCCCGCGCGCGCGCCTCGCCGCCGATGGTGCGAATCGACAGCATGCCCCCAAAGCCGCCCTGCATCTGACGCGCCGCAACCGCATGGTTTACATGGCTCGGCAAACCCGGGTACAGCACCTCAACGACGCCAGGATGACCCACCAGCGCCTCGGCAATGGCCTGCGCACTCGCGCTCGACTGCGCGACCCGCAGATGCAGGGTGCGCATGCCCCGCAGCAGCAGCCACGACTCGAAAGTGCCGAGGATCGCGCCGCCCATGTTGCGATTGCGGCGAATCTGCTGCCAGCGCGGGCTGTCCTCGCGACACACCAGCGCCCCGGCGATCACATCGGAATGGCCGTTGAGATACTTGGTGGCCGAGTGCATGACGATGTCGGCACCCAGTTCGAGCGGCCGGGTATGCAGCGGCGTAGCCACGGTGGAGTCGACCACCACCGTTGCCCCAAGGGCATGTGCGGCAGAGGCGGCTGCGGCGATGTCGGTCACTTCCCAGGACGGGTTGGCCGGTGTCTCGATCCATAGCAGGTCGGTCGGCGCCGCGCGAAGCTGCCGCACCAGATCGTCGATGTCGGCACCGTCATAGAAATCCAGCCCTATCTGCCATTGCGCGCAAAAATTCACGAGCCAGTTGCGCAGCGCCCAATACATGCTGCGGCAGGCGACCACCCTCTGCCCTGGCGCCAACGTCATGATCACCGCAGTGGCGGCGGCCATGCCGGACGCAAACAACAGCGACTGATGTCCGCCTTCGAGCTCGGTCAACAGCGCCTCGGCCTGGTCGAACGCCGGACTCACATCGCGCGCATACAGCCGCCCACCCGGGTAGGAGCCGTCGCCGGCACGCTCGAAGGTGGTCGATACATGAATCGGCGGGGCGATGTCGTGATACGGCTGGGCAATCCGACCGAGCGCCTGAGCAGTCAGGGTGCGCGGGGAAAGCTTTCGGGTCGTGGTCATGGCAATGGTCTCGGGTTTGCAAAAAGGCACGGGGGGTGAGACGGATTCGAACCCGAGTCTGCCACAGGAATACGCCAATGCGCATCCATGAAAAAGGCGGACAAACCCGCTTGAAAGCCGGCTTGCCCGCCCACTCGTCTTAACGGTCATGGCGGCTGGCCACCCTGAAGCATGAAAGCCGCCAGACCGTTCCCTCACCCCCAACCCCTCTCCCGCAAGCGGGCGAGGGGAGCGCAGTGAGTCGCCATAGCGACTTTCACGCTAGTGCCTCAGTCTGGAATGTTTACGACCCCCGCCGCGAACCCGATCCGGTCGGTCACCGCCGGATCCAGCATGATTGCCGGCAGCTTGTCCGCCGTCAGGGTCTCACCCGCCGCACGCGGGGTGGTGCGCACCACCTGGCTGGCGGGCAGCAGCGCGCTGCTCTGAAGGTGCGCATACAGGCTATCGAGCGCCTGGCCGAAGTAGTAGTGCAGCGGTATGAAGCGGGTGTCATAGCCGAGCAGCGCCCCGAAGCTGATGAAGGTATCGAAATGCTGGGCATTGGTGACCTCGATGTAGCTCAGCTTCGAACCCGCCCCTTCGACCATCCGGTTCTTGCCGAAATAGGCACGGCCAGCATGGTTGGGCACGATCAGCGTATCGTTTCGGCCCGCCACCACGACCGCCGGCTTGCCGCGCAGGCTGCCGCTGTGCAGGGTCTGCTCGACCCCCGCACGCACCCTGTCGGACGCCGCCTTCATGCTGCCGCTCAGGGTGGCGCCGCTCACCGGATCGACCCCGGTTGCCAGCGCCCGGATGCACAGCGCGCCATCGAGCGAGAAGTCCGCAAGACCGCTT
>JAEUNS010000040.1 GCA_016790005.1 Zoogloeaceae bacterium | reverse complement strand
CCGTTGCAAAGTCGCCCGCCGTTCGACGTCAATCTGGTGCGCAAGGATTTTCCGATCCTTTCCGAACGTGTGAATGGGCGTCAGTTGATCTGGCTCGACAATGCGGCAACCACGCAGAAGCCGCAGTCGGTCATCGACCGCTTGTCCCATTTCTATCGCCACGAAAACTCCAACATCCACCGTGCGGCGCATGAGTTGGCCGCGCGGGCAACCGATGCGTACGAAGGAGCACGTGAAAAGGTCCGGGGCTTTCTCAATGCACGCTCGGTCAATGAGGTCATCTTCGTCCGGGGTGCGACCGAGGCGATCAACCTGGTTGCACAGGCCTGGGGACGCGCCAACATCGGCAAGGACGACGAGATCATCGTCAGCAACCTCGAACACCATGCCAACATCGTTCCATGGCAGCAATTGTGCGCCGAGAAGGGCGCGCGCCTGCGGGTGATCCCGGTCGATGACTGCGGTCAGATCCTGCTCGACGAGTATGCGAAGCTGCTCAACCCGCGTACCCGTCTGGTGGCCTTCACCCAGGTGTCGAACGCGCTCGGTACGGTCACGCCGGCCAAGACCATGGTCGAGATGGCCCATGCCGCCGGTGCGCTGGCACTGGTGGATGGTGCGCAGTCGGTGTCGCACATGGCGGTGGACGTGCAGGCGCTGGATGCGGACTTTTTCGTGTTCTCCGGTCACAAGGTATTCGGCCCGACCGGTATCGGCGTGGTGTATGGCAAGGAAGACGTACTGAACGACATGCCGCCCTGGCAGGGTGGCGGCAACATGATCCGCGACGTCACCTTCGAGCATACCGAGTACCATCCTGCGCCCGGTCGTTTCGAGGCGGGCACCGGCAATATCGCCGACGCAGTGGGCCTGGGTGCGGCGATCGACTATGTGACCGCGCTGGGCATGGACAACATCGCCCAGTACGAGCACGGTTTGCTGGTCTATGCAACCCGTCTTCTGAAGGATGTTCCCGGCCTGCACCTGGTCGGCACGGCACCCGACAAGGCGAGCGTGCTGTCCTTCACCCTCGACGGTTTCAAGACCGAGGATGTCGGTGCGGCGCTCAACAAGGAAGGTATCGCGGTGCGCTCGGGTCACCACTGCGCGCAGCCGATCCTGCGCCGCTTCGGACTGGAGGCAACGGTGCGGCCGTCGCTGGCCTTCTACAACACCTGCGCAGAAGTCGACGCGCTGTACTCGGCCCTGCTAAGGCTGACCCGCGGGCGCAATCCGGTTCGCAACTGACCCGGTCATCGCCCTCTATAGGCCGGCGGACCTCCACTGTCGAGGTTCGCCGGCCTTTTGTTCAGGATGTACTGTTCAGGATTCGTTGCGGGGGAAACTGAGAACCAGATAGACGAGCGTTTCGCCCTCTACCAGGTTGCGGTACACATGCTCCGCATCGGCGCCAAACTGAAGCGAATCGCCGGTGGCAAGCGTGTGCTTGCGTTCAGAAACAGCGATCTCGATCGACCCTTGCGCCACGACCAGGTTGGCGCGCGCGCCCGCCTCGCGGGCACCCGCGCGATGGCGGGCAAGGGGCGCAAGCCGTAGCTCGAAGAACTCCGTGCGCGGGCTTGCGGCCGCGCGAAATAGCGCCCTCACCCGCAGCTTGCCGCGCGCTGCGACCACTACCGCGCTATCGGCCGCGCGGATCAACACGTCACGTTCAGTCAGCGCCTCGCCCAGAAAGCTGGTCACCGAAATGTCGAGTGCACGCGCAATCTTCCATAGGATTGCAATCGAGGGTGTGCTGCGACCCAACTCGATCTGCCCCAGCATCGCCCGGCTCACGCCAGAACGCCGTGCGAGTGCGTCGAGGGTCAATTGCTGGCGGGCACGAAAACGACGCAGATTCGTGCCGACGGTCTGAGCAATCGCGTGCTCGGCATCCCGATCGGGCACGCCGTCGTTATCGAGGCTTCGACCGACTTCGACCACGGATCCCACTGCAGCGTCGGGAAAATCGTAAGCCGGGGCTTCAATCGCCCAGTAGTTCATTGCGCGAACTCGCCTGGGTGATGTTGCTCTCGGGGGGCACGCTGTGGGTCAGCCAGACGTTGCCGCCGATGCTCGAGCCCCGGCCAATCGTGACCCGGCCGAGAATCGTCGCCCCGGCGTAGATCACCACATCGTCCTCGACGATCGGATGGCGCGGCTGGCCCTTCTCTAGGCCACCATCGGCACCGACCGGGAAGCGCTTCGCCCCCAGCGTGACCGCCTGATAAAGCCGCACCCGCTCGCCGATCACGGTGGTTTCGCCCACCACCACCCCCGTGCCATGATCGATGAAGAAGCTACCGCCGATGCTTGCGCCCGGATGCAGGTCGATTCCGGTTTCTGAGTGGGCGATCTCGGCGAGAATCCTGGCCACCAAGGGTGCGCCCTGCTTGTAGATGGCATGAGCGAGGCGATGATGAATGATCGCGAGCAGCCCGGGGTAGCACAATACGACTTCATCCACCGAGCGCGCCGCCGGATCGCCCCGAAACGCGGCCTGCACATCACTATCGAGCGTCGCCCGTATCGCGGGCAGGCTTGCGGCGAACGCCCTCACGATACGGTTGGCGTGCGCATCCGCATCCGCATGGGTTCGGCCATCGCGCACGGCAAAGTAGCGCAACTCCAGCCGCAACTCGTGCGCCAACGCATTCAACGCCGCATCGAGCGTGTGGCCAACATAGTAGTCCTCGCTTTCCTGGCGCAGATCGGCAGGCCCAAGCCGCATCGGAAACAACGCTCCGCACAGTTTCGACACGACATCGCGCAACACCTCGCGCGATGGAAACTCGCGCCCGCCCCACTCCTTGCGCCGCTGCTGGCCCTCGCGCCATTGCCCGCGCACCTCTCGCAGTTGGGAAACGATGGTAGTGAGGTCCCATTGAAGATCG
>JAEUNS010000455.1 GCA_016790005.1 Zoogloeaceae bacterium | reverse complement strand
CAGCAGGGCAAGCACAAGGAGGCGCTCGCCGAGATCCGCGCCTTCCACCACCACCTGTGCGCGGTGCGGGTGTTGGACCCGGCCTGCGGCAGCGGCAACTTCTTGTATGTGACGCTGGAGCACATGAAGCGCTTGGAGGGCGAAGTGCTCAACCTGCTGCACGACCTGGGCGAATCGCAGGGCCTGCTGCAGCTCGCTGGCGTCACCGTCGATCCGCACCAATTTCTGGGCCTCGAGATCAACCCGCGCGCCGCGCGCATCGCCGAAATGGTGCTGTGGATCGGTTATCTTCAATGGCATTACCGCACCCATGGCTCGGTAAGCCCGCCCGAACCAGTGCTACGCGATTTTCGTAACATCCAGCAGCGCGACGCGTTGATCGACTACGACCGCGAGGAATTCGTCACCGACGAGGCGGGGCGCCCGGTCACGCGTTGGGACGGCGTGACCTACAGGAAAAGCCCGATCACCGGCGAACCTATTCCGGACGAGTCGGCGCAGATTGTGCAGATGCGCTATGTGAATCCGCGCAAGGCGGAGTGGCCGCAGGCGGATTACATCGTGGGGAATCCGCCATTTATCGGCGCCGCCACGATGCGCCGCGCGCTTGGCGACGGCTACGTCGATGCGGTGCGCCGCACCTGGCCCGAAGTGCCCGAATCGGCCGACTTCGTCATGTACTGGTGGCACATTGCCGGCGAAACCGTGCGCGCAGGCACGGCGAAGCGTTTCGGCTTCATCACCACCAACAGCATCAAGCAGACCTTCAACCGCCGCGTCGTGCAGGCGCAACTGGAGGCGAAGAACCCGCTGTCGCTGGCGTTCGCAATTCCCGATCATCCGTGGGTCGATGCGGCGGACGGGGCGGCGGTAAGGATTGCGATGACGGTGGGGGCGAGTGAGTTGGCTGAAGGTGGGATTTTTCAAGAAGTGCGCGATGAGCGTACAACGGGGGAAGATGAGATTGCGGTGAGCCTCCTGACAAGTGCGGGGAGGATCTCCGCAGATCTGCGTACCGGCGCGGATTTGACCTCAGCAAAGGCGCTCTGCTCAAACCTGGGAGTTAGCTCGCCCGGTGTGAAACTGCATGGGGCCGGCTTCATCGTCACTCCCGACGAGGCCAGAGGACTTGGACTTTCGGAGATCGCCGGCTCGGACCGACACATCCGGGTTTATCGCAATGGTCGCGACCTCACTGATCGCCCGCGTGGCGTCTACGTCATAGATTTGTATGGGATGCAGATCAATGATGTTTTCCAGCGTTTTCCAGCGGTTTACCAGTGGATTCTGGAGCGAGTAAGACCAGAAAGAGAGGCGAAGGGTCACACCAAAGACGGGGCTGGTTATGCGAAGTTCTGGTGGCTTTTCGGCAAGCCTCGGCCGGAGCTTCGGAAGATGCTTACTGGGCTATCTCGCTATATCGCGACAGTCGAGACGATGAAGCATCGGCTGTTTACGTTTCTGGACTCGAACGTTCTTCCAGATAACCGGCTTGTCTGTATCGCGACGGATGAGGCCGCTCGACTTGGCACTCTGTCGAGTCGCGTTCATGCGCGTTGGTCGCTTGCTGCAGGCGGAACGCTAGAGGATAGGCCCGTATATACCAAGACCCTCTGCTTTGACACCTTCCCCTTCCCCGACCCCACCCCCGCCCAGGCCGCCCGCATCCGCGATCTCGCCGAACAGCTCGACGCCCACCGCAAGCGCCAGCAAGCACTTCACCCCGAACTGACCCTCACCGGCATGTACAACGTGCTCGAGAAGCTGCGCGCCGGCGATACGCTGACGCCCAAGGAACGCACGATCCACGAACAAGGCCTGGTGTCGGTGCTGCGCGAGCTGCATGACGCGCTCGACACCGCGGTGTTCGAGGCCTACGGCTGGGGCGACCTCGCCGCGGAACTCGTCGGCAGGCCCGGCGCCACCACGCCGCTGCCGGACAAACCCGCCGCGCAGGCCGAGGCCGAGGAAGAACTCCTCGCCCGCCTCGTCGCCCTCAACACCCAGCGCGCCACCGAAGAAGCCCGCGGCCACATCCGCTGGCTGCGCCCCGACTACCAGAACCCCGGCGCCACACTCCGCCCGCAAGGCGAACAGCTCGCCATCGCCCCCCCACCGTCCGAAGAGCACACCGCCGCGCCGAGCATCAAGGCCACCTGGCCCAAGCACATGCGCGAACAGGTCGCAGCCGTGCGCGGCGCGCTTGCCCACCAGGCCCTCACGCCCGACGCCCTCGCAGCCAACTTCAAACGCACCCCCCGCACCGGTGTGCTGGCGGTGCTCGAAGCGCTGGAAGAACTCGGCATGGTGGTGCGCGAGGGCGGGGTGTATCGTTTGCAGGGCTGAGGGTATGACACGCTGCGTGTAATGACCCCGGCCGAAGTCTTGAAGGAGTGGCCATGAGTACCCTTACGATTCGATTGCCCGACGATACTGCAGCGCGGCTCAAAGCCCTTGCGCGTAGCCGCGGGCAGAGCATGAACAAGCTTATTGAAGAGCTCGGCGCGCAGGCTCTGGCTGCATGGGATACGGAGAATCACTTCCGAGCAGTCGCTGCGACCGGCGATGTTCATGCTGCTCTGGCGGTTCTCGATCGTCTCGATGCGGTCGATGCCGCTCAGCGTTGAATGGTCGACTTCAATCGTCCCGGCCTTTCTTGCCGATCACGGGCGGGCCGGTTCGCTTAGGCTCCGGTCGGCCCGTTCTTCTGAAAGTCGCAGCGCCCGTCCGGATTGCGCCGGGCTTTGCGCTCACGCTGCATTCAGCAGTGATGCATTTCTCCTTCAAGCATCGGATCGATGCCCACGGGTTGAGGATCATCGTCACGCCGGCGGAACAAAGAGATCGCCAGCATCGACGGTTTCAGCCCTTGTTGCCACGCTTGAATCGGCCTTGCCCGCCCGGATCTTGCGCAACTCGGATACCACGTTGGTATCGAGATCGTACATCATGAGAGATCAGCCAGCCGGGATTCGATCTTCACGCGCTGCGCTTCAAACTCGATGTCCGCAATATCCGGCATGGCCAGGGCGTCGGCAATGTTGCGGCCCTGCTTGGTAAGACGCTGGTATTCCTCGATGCTCAACAGCACATGAGCGGGTTTGCCGCGGTCGGTGATGAATACAGGTCCGCTCTTGGCCGCTTTTTTTGCGCGCGTAATGTACGTGACGGTTCTTGTCCGGTAATCAGATCGCTCCTATGCTGAGATTTTGTGTCGGTCTGTCGATTTCGGTGGATCTCGTTCGTCTTGTGGATGAAGGCAGTGCTTTAATAATCTCGATACGATACCAAGGGAGGCGCAATGACGAACAAGGATCAATCCGCAGGCAGCTCGACGAGTCCGGTGCATGAATCCGGCCATGTGGTGATACTGGTGGCGACCCGCAAGGGCGCGTGGCTGTTCCATGGCGATGCGGGCCGCAGCCAGTGGCGGGCCGACGGGCCGCATTTTCTCGGTCACATCATCAGTCATCTGGTGCTCGACCCGCGTGACGGGCGAACCCTGTTGGCGGCCGCCAGCACCGGTCATCTCGGGCCGACCATCTTTCGTTCGACCGACCTCGGCCAGACCTGGCAGGAGGCCGCGCAACCGCCGGCCTTCGCGCGCGCGGTGGATGGCGAAGGCCGCTCGGTCGGGCACACCTTCTGGCTTACACCCTGTCATGCCAACGAACCCGATGCGTGGTATGCCGGCACCTCGCCACAGGGTTTGTTCCGTTCGGATGATGGCGGAATGAATTGGGCGCCCTTTTCGTGCATCAACGACGACCCCGACTACCTCAAGTGGATGGGCACGGTGCAGGACGGCACCCCCGATGGTCCCAAGCTGCATTCGGTGATCGTCGATCCGCGCGATCCGGCGCATCTCTACTTTGCGATGTCGGGCGGAGGTGTGCACGAGTCCGTGGATGGCGGGGCGCACTTTTCGCCCTTGCTCAAGGGGCTTGCAGTCGTCGAGGGTTTCGATGTCACAGAGCCGACCTTCCACGACCCGCACTGTGTGCGCATGTGCCCGAGCAATCCCGACCGGCTCTACCAGCAGAATCACTGCGGCATCTACCGGCTCGATCGTCCGGGTGAGGAGTGGGTTCGCATCGGCAACAACATGCCGGCGGAGGTCGGCGACATCGGTTTTCCGATGGTCTTGCATCCGCGCGACGCCGACACCGCCTGGGTGTTTCCGATGGATGGTGGCGATGTATGGCCGCGCACCAGCCCGGACGGCAAGCCGGCCGTCTTTCGCACCCGCGATGCGGGTGACAGCTGGCAGCGGCTCGACACGGGTCTGCCACCGGCGCAGGCATGGTGGACGGTCAAGCGTCAGGCCATGACCGCCGACACTTGCGATTCGGTCGGCCTCTACTTCGGCACGACCAGCGGGGAGTTGTGGATGAGCGGCGACGAGGGCGAAAGCTGGACCTGCATCGCCCGCCACCTGCCCGAGATCTATGCGGTCGAGACGGCCGTTGTGGCCGACCCGGGTGGGCGTTGATGGAGGTGCTCATCCCTACGCCGCTGCGCTCCTACACCGGCGGCTGCGCACGGGTGCAGGCGCGCGGCGGCAGCCTGCTCGAGGTGCTTTCGGATCTCGACCGGCAGTTTCCGGGTTTTCGCTTCCGGATGGTGGACGAACAGGGTAAGACCCGCGCCCACATGCGCATATTCGTCAATGGCAGGGCGGTGTTCGACCTTGGACTGCGCCTGGATGAAGATGACGATGTTGCGATCGTTCAGGCGTTGAGCGGGGGCTGAGCGGGCCCCGCCAGCCATGGACAACTGACGGCCCGAACCGCCGCGGGTGCGGGGCGGGCGTCTTCTCAACCTGCTGGCCGAATCAGTCCGATTGCTGTCGTGGTTGAGGCTGTTCGAGCCTTTCCGTAGCGGTTACGATGGCAACACCCTATACCGACAGCGAGCCAATCATGTCCGATACCGATTCCCGTTCCGCCCTGGTCATCATTGATGTGCAGGAGTCCTTCCGCCAGATGCCGTTCTGGCGCGAAGACCAGGTGCCCGCCTTTCGCGATGCACTGCTGCGCCTCGATGCCGGTTGTAGGGCGCTCGGCGTGCCGGTCGTGCACATCTACCATGTCGGCCAGGTCGGTCCGTTCACCCGGGCGTCCGGTTTCGTGCGCCCGCTCGCCTGGTTGCCGCCCGAGCCTGCGGTGAGCTTCGACAAACATACCCACAATGCCTTCACCGACACCGGGCTGGACCTGTGGCTTCGCCGCCATGGTGTTTCGCGCCTGCTGATCGCCGGCATCCGCACCGAGCAGTGTTGCGAAACTACGGCACGAGTGGGGGCCGACATCGGTTACACGGTCGATTTCGTTTCGGATGCGACGCTCACGTTCGCGATGACGCATCCGCGCACCGGGGTTGAGTATTCGGCCGATGAGATCAAGGCCCGTACCGAGGTGGTGCTCGCGGGCCGCTTCGCCCGCATCGCCACCGTCGCTGAGGCCTTGGCGGCGCTGGTGCCGGATGCAGCGGTGCCCGCATGAGTCTGGAGATGCGCCCCGGGTGCGAGTGCTGCAACCGCGATTTGCCGCCGGATCAGCCCGGTGCCTGCATCTGCAGCTTTGAATGCACTTTCTGTGTTGACTGCGCGTTGAACCGGCTGGCCAATGTCTGCCCGAATTGTGGCGGCGAACTGCTCCCCCGGCCGCGTCGTCCGGTCGCGAAGCTTGTGCGCAATCCGGCCTCGACGACACGGGTGTTCAAGCCTGCGGGTTGCGGGAGGGCACCGGGCGATGACGCCACGTGACCTCTTGCTCGCGCTCCTGGTGGTAGTGGTCTGGGGACTCAATTTCGTCGTCATCAAGGCGGGCGTGGCCGAGGTGCCACCGCTGTTGCTGGCTGCGCTACGCTTTGTCGCTGCGTCGCTGCCGGCGGTGTGGCTGTTTCGCCGCCCGCAAGTGCCGTTACGCCTGATGCTGGCGTATGGTCTCACCATCTCGGTGGGCCAGTTCGCGTTCCTGTTTTCGGCGATCCATGTTGGCATGCCGTCTGGCCTGGCCTCGCTGGTGCTGCAATCGCAAGCCTTTTTCACCATGATGTTTGCCGCCTTCTGGTTGAAGGAGGCATGGCGCCCCACCCAGCTTGCCGGCCTGGTGCTGGCCGGCGGCGGGCTGGCCCTGATCGGCATGGCTCATGGCGTGAGCATGCCGCTGGCCGGTTTCATGCTGACCGTGCTTGCGGCGTCGATGTGGGCCGCAGGCAACATCGTGACTCGTCGGATCAGTGGCCTCGGGTCGGTCGACATGCAGGCGCTGGTGGTCTGGGCCAGCCTGGTGCCACCGCTCCCCTTGTTTGCGCTGTCATGGGTGATAGAGGGGCCGGAAGCGATGGGTGCTGCACTGGCGAACTTCAGCCTGCGCTCTGCCGGGGCGGTCCTTTATCTTGCCTGGATCGCGACGCTTCTCGGCTATGGGCTGTGGAGCAGGCTGTTGTCGCGCTACCCGGCGAATCAGGTTGCGCCCTTTTCATTGCTGGTGCCGCTGGTCGGGCTCACATGCGGCTGGCTGGTTTTCGGCGAGCGACTGCAGCCGGTACATTTCGCCGGCGGCGCCCTGCTGATGGCCGGGCTGGTGGTCAATGTGTTCGGCACCAGCCTGATGACGCGACTGCGCGGCGTGTTCTGATGCGGCTCTTTGTACTGACGCCCGGAGTACCGCTGCCTGAGTCGGACCAGAACGGCCGAATGAAGCCATGATCGGCAGAAGCACTGCCTGGAGAATTGATTGAGCGCGAACATGAATGAAATCGTCGAAGACCGCTTTGTGCGGATCGAGACCAAGCTGAGTTTTTCCGAGGACTTGCTCGACGAGCTCAACCGCACCGTATTCCGTCAGCAGCAACAGATCGACCGGCTCAACGAGGTGGTGCGGCGCATGCACGCGCAGTTGTCGGAACTGCGAGCAAGCGGTGGTTCGTCGGGTGATCCACTGGACGAAGTGCCGCCGCATTATTGAAAGCCCGCCCGTCAGCGGGTGGTGAGCTTGAGTTCGATGCGGCGGTTGCGGCTATAAGCGTCGGGGGTGTCGCGGTTGTCGAGGGGGTGGAATTCGCCGAAGCCGGTGGCGGCGAGCCGCTGGGCCGGCACGCCCTGATCGCGCAGAAACTTCACGATTGCCAGTGCTCTTGCGGTCGACAGCTCCCAGTTGGACGGAAACCGGGCGGTCGAGATCGGGCGGCGGTCGGTGTGGCCGTCGACCTGCAACACCCAGGGCAGGTCGGATGGCATTTCAGCCGAAATCGTCTTGAGTGTGTCGGCGAGGCTCAGGAGTTGCAGCAGGCCGTCTTCCGAAACCTCATCCGAGGCTGACGGAAACAGCACCTCGCTCGAGAACACGAAGCGGTCGCCGACGATCTGCACGTCCTGGCGGTTGCCGAGCACTGCGCGCAGACGCCCGAAAAACTCCGAACGGTAACGGTTGAGCTCCTGCACGCGCTCGGCCAAAGCGAGGTTGAGCTCACGCCCGAGGTCGTCGATCTTGAGATCCCTGACAGCGAGTTCGGCATTGGCGGTTGCCAGCGCCTTGTTGAGTTCTTCGAGCTGGGTGCGGATCTCGGCCATCTGGCGGTTGAGAAGCTCGATCTGGGCGACGGCACTGTCCGAGATCTCGGTCTGAGCCTTGAGCGACTCTTCGGAAGTGTCGAGCGTGAGCGCGAGCCGCGCAACCTCGGCCTCGAGCTCGGTCTTGAGCGCTTGCAGCGCTGCAATGTCGGCGGCGAGTCGGGCCGTCTCGGCTGCCTGGCTTGCGAGCGCGGTTTCGGCCTCGCCGAGTTGCGAGCGCGCATCGTCGAGACTGAGTGACAGCGCCGCGCGCGCTTGTTGTTCGTCGGCGAGTGTGGCGGTGAGTTCGGCGCTGCGGTTTTCGGCGCTGCTGCGGGCGCTGCTTTCGAGGCTTAGCGTTTGCGCGAGTGCGGCGAGCTCGGCTTGCAGGCGTTCGAGCGCGCGGTCGCGCCCGCTCACCGCGTCGGTGAGCACGAACTGTCCGATGGTGAAGATCAGGATCACGAACACCATCACCATCAGAAGCGAGGCCAGCGCGTCGACGAAACCCGGCCAGTAGTCGACACCTCTTCTGCGACGCGAGATTACGGCCATGTTGGTCAGTCCGCCTTGTGGCCGGCCAGCGCAGCGGCAATGGTGCGCGACATCAGCCGCAGCTCGGAGCGCAGATCCTCCGAGAACTGGGCGCCTTCGGACGGCCGTTGGGCCATGTGGCGCACCAGCGCGCGCAGGTCTTCCTGGGTTTCGGACACGGTCGACAGGCCGCGCGACTCGCGACTGATGAGCTCCGACAGGCGATTGAGCTGATGGCCCAACTCAGATAACTGGTCGACGGTTGCGCGGCGTTCGCGCTCGGAGTCGGCCACCGAGCGCTGCATCCGGTCGAGACTCTCGGCAGTCTGTTCGAGCAGCGCCTGCACATAGGCCGGCACGCTGCCTTCACCCTCGACGCCCATGCTGGAGGGCAGGCGGGTGATGTTCGAGAGCCATTCCTCGAGCTCGTTGTAGAAGCGGTTCTGCGCATGACCGGACTGGAGGTCGAGAAATCCCACCACCAGCGAGCCCGCAAGGCCGAACAGCGAGGTGGAGAAGCTGGTCGCCATGCCCGACAGTGGCGCGTCGAGCTTGGCCTTGAGGGCTTCGAACATCGCCGCGGCGTCGGCTCCGCCACTCATTCCGCCGATGATCTCGCCGACCGAGCGAATCGTGGTGAGCAAGCCCCAGAAGGTGCCGAGCAGGCCGAGAAAAATCAGGAGGCCGATCAGATAGCGGCTGAGGTCGCGCTGCTCTTCGAGGCGAATCTGCACCCCGTCGAGTATCGTGCGCATCGAGGCCGGGCTGAGGTTGTGCTTGCCGCGCTGGTTCGACAGCATCTTCGCCATCGGGGCGAGCAAGATCGGGCGTACCGATTGTTGCTGGTCGACGTCGTTGCGATAAAAGCTGTCGATCCAGAGCACTTCGCGCTGCAGCCGCCATACCTGGCGCAGGTTGACCGCGATACCGACCGCGAGCACGAACAAAATCACGCCATTGAAAGCAACGTTGGCCATGAACGCATGCCGGAGCTGGGGAACCAGCAACGCCGCCAGACCGGCGACCAGGGCCAGGAATACCCCCATCCAGGTCGTTACATGCAGGGGGCTGGTGAACTCCTTGCGCTCCATCTGATTGCTTCCTATTGCTGTGGCGGGGGGCGGCCGGTGGGCGAAGTGGGCCAGTGGCGACGATGAGCATCGCGCAGGCTCGCACGGCGTGCAGAGTCTAACGCGAAATCACGCTCGAAGACGATAGCGCCGCATGCGGCCCGACCCTGCGCAATCCGGGCAGCAGCGCGCGCACCCCGAATGCGGCTGCAATGCCCACGGCGTCTGCGATCCAGTCCTGGTAGTCGCCCTGCCGGTAGCTGGTGAATGACTGGGCAAGCTCCATCGCGCCGCCGTAGCCGAGCATCACGATCAAGATCATGACCGGGCGCCCGGGCCAGGCGCCGAAGCCGAGCAGGCTGATCAGCATGAAGGCGAGTGC
>JAEUNS010000437.1 GCA_016790005.1 Zoogloeaceae bacterium | reverse complement strand
GAATTCTTCGACCCTGCCCTGGTGCAAGAACATCACCTGGGTGGATACATCGCGCGCAAAGCGCATCTCGTGGGTCACGATCAGCATCGTACGCCCCTCTTCGGCCAGCCCCTGCATGACGCCGAGCACTTCGTTCACCAGTTCCGGGTCGAGCGCCGAGGTCGGTTCGTCGAACAGGATCACCTCCGGCTCCATCGCGAGGGTGCGCGCAATCGCAACCCGCTGCATCTGCCCACCCGACAGATTGCCCGGGTAGGCCTGACGCTTGTCATGCAGACCCACCTTGTAAAGCAATCCTTCGGCCCGTTCGACCGCAGACTTGCGGTCGAGGCCACTCACCAGCATCGGCGCGAGGATGATGTTGTCCAGAATGGTCATGTGCGGCCACAGATTGAAATTCTGGAACACGAAACCGATGCGCGCACGCATTCGTTCGAGTTGGCGCCGATCGACCGCATGCAGTTCGCCATGCTTGTCGGGTGCCAACCTGAGCGCCTCGCCGCGCAGGCGAATCTGCCCGCGTGAGGGCTGCTCAAGCAGATTGAGGCAGCGCAGGAAGGTCGACTTGCCCGATCCGCTCGAGCCGATGATCGAGATCACGTCGCCATCGTTAGCGGTCAGATCGACGCCCTTGAGCACCTCATGCTCGCCATAGCGCTTGTGGATATCGACCACTTCCAATGTCGGTGCAGACGCCATTACCGCCCTCGCTGAAATCTTTCGATCGATGCGTCGATCGCGATCATGTTCTCATGCCTGCCCGAGCAGCTCGCAGTTCGCAATAAAGCGCTACGGCCAGTCATATGCCAACTCTAGCGCACCAATTCTGCCTACTCAGGCTCAAGAGTGCCATGGCCCGCCCCACAACACAGTCGGGGTTTACCGAAATCACCCGCTCGCAAACAAGCGCTTCAATCGGACGGCAGTGCTTCCAGCGCCTCTTCGATCTCCAGCCAGCGCGACTCCGCGGTCTCGATCGATGCAGCCAACTCGGCCTGGCGCTTGAGCAGATCCTGGAGCAGCGCGGAATTGCCACCCGCGTAGATCCCGGGATCTGCAAGCCGCTCATCAAGCAGCTTTTTCTCGCTCTGCCAGCCTGCCAGCTTGCGCTCGAGTTGATCGCGCTCCTTCACCAGCGGGCGCCGCACAGCCAGCCGCGACTGGCGCTCATTCGCCGCCTGCTCACGATCCGCCTTGCGCGAAGCCTTGTCGGCATTGCGTTGCGGGCACTGCGCCGCCGCGCTTGCCTCGGCCCGCCGGACTGCAAGCCAGTCGCGATAGTCGTCGAGGTCGCCATCGAAGGCCTGCACCCGTCCGCCGTCCACAAGCAAGAATCGGTCACAAGTCGCGCGCAGCAGCGCCCGATCATGCGACACCAACACCATCGCACCTTCGAAATCCTGCAGCGCCAGCGTAAGTGCATGGCGCATCTCGAGGTCGAGATGGTTGGTCGGCTCATCGAGCAACAGCAGGTTGGGCTGCCGCCAGATCAGCAGGGCCAGCGCCAGGCGCGACTTTTCTCCGCCAGAGAAGCTGCCGCAAGGCGTCGCCGCGCCGGTGACCGCGCCCGCACCGACCGTGTCGCCACGGAAGTCGAAGCCCCCCAGATAGTCGCGCAGGGTCTGCTCACGCGCATTGGGCTCGAGGCGCAGCATGTGCTGCAAGGGCGACTCGTCCGGGCGCAGGGTCTCGAGTTGATGCTGGGCGAAATAACCGGTGGCAAGTCCCTTGCCCTCGCTGCGTTCGCCCGCCGACAGCGAGAGTTGCCCGGCAAGCAGCTTGATCAGCGTCGACTTGCCCGCGCCGTTGCGTCCGAGCAGGCCGATGCGCTCGCCTGGGCGCAGGGTCAGCCCGATGCCGTCGAGCACTGCACGTCCGTCGTAACCCACCGCGCCATCCTCGATCTGCAGCAGCGGATCCGGCGCCGCCGGGCAATCCCTGAAGCTGAAGCTGAAGGGTGTGTCGATATGCGCCGCCGCGATGCGCTCCATGCGCTCGAGCGCCTTGATGCGACTCTGGGCCTGGCGCGCCTTGGTGGCCTTGGCCCGGAAGCGGCGGATGTAGTCTTCGATATGCGCGATTTCGCGCTGCTGGCGCTCAAACATCGACTGCTGCTGTGACAACCGCTCGGCGCGCTGGCGCTCGAAATCCGAATACCCGCCGGAATAAAGCGTCAGTCGCTGGTTTTCGACATGGGTCACATGGCTCACGCAGGCATCGAGAAACTCGCGGTCGTGCGAAATCAAAAGCAGCGTGCCGCGATAGTCGCGCAGCCACTGCTCGAGCCAGATCACTGCGTCGAGGTCGAGGTGGTTGGTGGGCTCGTCCAGCAACAACAGGTCGGAGCGGCACATGAGCGCCTGGCCCAAGTTGAGCCGCATCCGCCAACCACCCGAAAAATCGGCTACCGGGCGCTCGAGATCGTCCGGCAGAAAACCCAGCCCATCGAGCAGCGCCGCGGCCCAGGCACGCGCCGCGTAGCCATCGATCTCGCCCAGGCGCGCATGCAATTCACCGATGCGCCCGCCCTGGTGGGCCTCTTCGGCCACCTGCAACTCGGCCTCAATGCGACGCAGCTCGGCATCGCCGTCGAGCACATAATCGATCGCGGAGCACACGACGCCGGGGGTTTCCTGCGCCACATGCGCGATCACCCAGGCCGGCGGGATGTCAAGATCACCCTGATCCTGATGCAATTCACCGCGCAATGCTGCAAACAGGCTGGACTTGCCACTGCCGTTGGCGCCGGTCAAACCGACCTTCCAACCGGGATGGATCTGCAGCGTCGCTGCATCGATAAGCACTTTGGCGCCGCGGGCCAAGCGCAGGTTACGAAACTGGATCACGTCATCGTCAAGCTGGCTAAAGGCGTTATTCTACGCAACCCGCCCACGATTCGACGCAAATTGCCGATGTCAAAGTACCCCCTGCCCATTCTGCTCGCCCTCCTCGCGCCATTCGCCTTCGCCGACGATGACAGTGCGCGTGCCGATGAGCTCAGGCTAAAAGCCAAGGCGCTGCGCGCCGAGGCCGAGGCAAGCTACACCGCCGCCCAGCCGGAGTGCTACCGCCGCTTTCTGGTCAATCGCTGCCTGGACCAGGCGAAATCGGCGCGTATCGCCACCATCGGAAAGGCGCGCGAACTCGAGATCGAGGCCAGCCGGATCGACCTTGCACGCAAGCAACGTGAAGTGGAAGCGCGCGGACTCGACGTCGCCCCAGCAAGCACCCCGGGTGCGCCAGCCACCCCGTTTGCCGACCCGGTGCCCGCTGATGACAGCGCCGCGGAGGCGATACGGCGCGCGCGTGAAGACGAGGCCGTGCGGGCCGAAGCGCGTGCGCGCGAACTACTGCAACAGCGCGATGCCGAGAAGGCCCGGACGCGCGCCGCGGCCGAAGCCGCCGCGGCGGAACGTGCCGAAAAGGCCGCCCGCGACCGTGAACGCTACGATGAACGAATCCGTGAGCGCGAAGCCGAACGCGCTTCACAGACACCAAAAGACTGAGTCGCCTGAGCGACATTCACGTCAGGGATGTTCGGAGGGCTCGACACGCTCCACGCGGCGCTTCGGCTCGGGTGCCGGCACCGGAGTCGCCGCACCGCCGGTCACCCCGGCTGTCAGAATGAAGCGCATCGCCTCATCCATGCTCAGATCGATAGGCTCGACCGCACTGCGTGGCACCAGCACCGCATAGCCGCCGATCATGTAACTCATCGGCAGATAGACCAGCAGGCTCTGGGCGTCATCGAAGCCCTTGGGCAGGCGCTCCATGTCGGCACGCGTCACCAGCCCGAGGGCCTTCAGGCCGACATCGCCGAGGGTGACCACCACCACCTGTTGAAAATCCTTCTTCTTGACCGGTGAGAAGTAATCCATGAAGTCGCGCAGCGCCGGATAAATCATGCGCACCAGCGGCAGCCGATAGAACAGCCGCTCACCCCGTGCAAAGATGCGCCGCACGACATAGTTGTTCATCAACATGCCGACAAAAAACAGGATCACCAACCCGGTCGCAACGCCCAGCCCGGGACGATAGAGATCGCCGGGCAAGACCCGCATCAGTAGCCCGCCGAGCGCCGACTCGGTCGACACCGCAAGCCAGTACAAGAGGTAGAAAGTCAGAATGACCGGGACGACCGTGATCAGCCCGGTCAATACGTTACGCGTTACGACGCCCATGAACTGCCTTGTTGAAGGATGAATCGAGTAGGAAGGGGAAAGCGGGCGGCGAGTGCGCTGAACTCAGCCGAGTTCGGGAAACAGCACGTCGGTAAAACCGAAGCGACTGAAATCGCGCACGCGCATCGGATAAAGCATACCCGACAAATGATCGCATTCGTGTTGCACGACCCGGGCGTGAAAGCCTTCGGCTTCACGCTCGATCGGGTTGCCGGCCGGATCGAAACCGCGGTAGCGGATTCGTTGAAAACGGGGTACGACCCCTCGCAAGCCCGGAACCGAGAGGCAACCCTCCCAACCCTCCTCGGTCTGCTCGCCGACCGGTTCGATGATGGGGTTGATCAGGATCGTCGTCGGGACGGGCTCGGCCTCAGGGTAACGTTCACTGCGCTCGAAGCCGAAAATCACGACCTGCAACGGCACCCCCACCTGCGGGGCAGCCAGCCCCACCCCGCCCGCAGCGGCCATGGTATCGAACATGTCGCGCACCAGACCATCGAGCTCACGGGTCGCAAAGGCGCTGACCGGGCGTGCAAGGCCAAACAGGCGTGGGTCGCCCATGCGCAAAATTTCGAGTACGGCCATGTCGGTTCAAATCTGCTCAAGCCATCTGGTGCGGCTATTTTGCACTGCCGCCTCGGCAGTGCAAAGACGAATCGCGCAAACCGCACCCTCGGCGCACATGCGCATGAGCATTCGCGCCGGCGCACGCGCCGAGCGTGTCGAACATCATGATACACATGGCATTTGCCTTGCCCTTTTCAATTACTGCCGATAACCTCAAACACCCCCTGCTCATACCGCGATTTGAACCGTCCGATCGCATGAGGCCGAATGCGCTTCAAGATCCGTCAATTATTCCTGCTGATGTTCGTGCTGCTCGTGACCGGCGTTTCAGCACGCGCATTCGCATTGAATGTGGCGGTGGTCGTTTCGCCGGGCGACGCCATCCATGCCCAGTTCAGCAATGCGCTTGCGGCATCGGCAAGCCATTCGGGTCATCGCATCATCACGATCGAGCTTGTACGGGGAAAGATCGACGCCATGCCCGGCGAGCCGCTCGACCTCGTCATCGCGGCTGGCTTCGCCGCAAGCGAAGCCGCAATTGCAAGTTTCGAGGTGCCGGTGCTCGCCACCCTCGTCAACACCCGTCAGTTCGGCATCCTGCAGGCCCGCCATCCTGACGCAAGACTGTCGGCAATACTGCTCGACCAGCCGATCGAGCGTCATCTCAGGCTCGTTCGCGCCGCGCTGGCGGACAAGCTTCGCCTTGCCGTTCTGCTGGGCCCGGAAACAATCATGTTTGAAGACGAGCTTGCACGCACCGCAGCAAAGATGGATGTTCTGTTGGTAACGCGCCGAATCTCGACCCAGGCCGAGTTGCTGCCCGCACTCGATCGCATTCTTGAAAGCAGTGATGCACTCCTGATCCTGCCCGACCCGGTCACATCGAGCCCCACCACCGCCCGCGCCATTCTCCTCTCGAGCTATCGCTTGCGCCGCCCCGTGCTCGCATACTCCAAGGCGTTCGTAGACGCCGGCGCGCTCGCGGCGGTATTCAGCAGCCCCGCCGATATCGGCCGCGACACTGCACACTGGCTAAGCTCGCTCGACGGCAGCAAGGCGGTCGAGGCACTGCCCCCGCCACGCAGCCCGCGCCAGTTCGGCATTGCAGTAAACCGCCAGGTCGCAAGGGCACTGAGTCTCGACCTGCCCGACGACGCAAGCCTGCTCGAGCGGGTCAGTGCGGGGCAGGCGCCATGAAGCGCACACACGCACTCACCCTGGGCCAACGCCTGCTGATGGTCGCGCTCATCCCCACCGCGCTGCTCGCGCTGGCGATGGCGGGCCTGTTCATGATGTGGGGGATGAAGTCGGCCGACACTGCGATGCGCGATCGCGCAATCGCGATCGCCAGTTTCATGGCGCCCGCGGCCGAGTACGGCGTACTCTCGGGCAACCGGGAAGCGCTCGAAAGCCTGTTGCAGGCCGCGCTCGAGCAACGCGAGGTGATTTCCGTCTCGATCCATGACCGCAGCGGCAACGCGCTTGCG
>JAEUNS010000424.1 GCA_016790005.1 Zoogloeaceae bacterium | reverse complement strand
AGGGAGTTGCCGTGGGCGGTCACCACGACCCGTTCGCCACGCAGAATCGACGGCGCAATCACGTCATTCCAGTGCGGAATCAGGCGATCCACCGTATCCTTGAGGCACTCGGTGAGCGGCAGCTCGGCTTGTGCCAGGCTTGCATAGCGGCTGTCGTTCGCGGGGTGGCGGGCGTCGGCGGCTTCGAGCGCGGGGGGCGGCACGTCGTAGCTGCGTCGCCACAGCCGCACCTGCTCATCGCCGAACTCGTCGGCGGTCTCGGCCTTGTTGAGCCCCTGCAGGGCACCATAATGGCGTTCGTTCAAGCGCCAGTGCGGATGTACCGGAATCCACGGCTGCTCCATCTGATCGAGCACCAGCCACAGCGTGTGAATCGCGCGCTTGAGCACCGAGGTGTGGGCGACGTCGAACACGAATCCGGCGTCCTTCAGGCGTTTGCCGGCCTCCGCGGCCTCGGTGCGCCCCTGGTCGGACAGGGCCACGTCGGTCCAGCCGGTAAAGCGATTTTCCTTGTTCCACACGCTTTCGCCGTGGCGAAGCAGGACGAGTTGTTTCATGGTTGCTCCGTCGTTAAAAAAGGGCCGGCACCACCACCGGGGAGTCAGCGACAACGTGGTGCCGGAGAGGGCAAAAGAACGCTTGATCTGAATCGTTGAACGCTTAGCTGCGGCGGAGGGCTTCGGAGCCGCCAAAGCGGGCGCCTGCGCCGAGTTCATGCTCGATCTGCAATAGCCGGTTGTATTTCTCGACCCGGTCGGAGCGACTGGCCGAGCCGGTCTTGATCTGGCCGCAGGCCGTCGCCACCGCCAGATCGGCGATGGTGGTGTCGCCGGTTTCGCCGGAGCGGTGCGAAACCACGGCGGTATAGCCGGCGCTGCGTGCCATCTCGATTGCAGCCAGGGTTTCGCTGAGGGTGCCGATCTGGTTGGGCTTGATCAGTATCGAATTGGCAATGCCTTTGCCGATGCCCGCGGCGAGTATCTCGGTGTTGGTCACGAACAGGTCGTCGCCGACCAGCTGCACCCGCCGC
>JAEUNS010000417.1 GCA_016790005.1 Zoogloeaceae bacterium | reverse complement strand
GCGAATGGCAAGCGGGCGATTCGTGGCGCACGGGCAATACGCGCCGGCACCGTAACGGTCAACAGCTTCGGCGAGGGCGACATTTCCACACCCTTCGGCGGCTACAAGCAATCCGGTTTCGGTGGTCGTGACAACTCCATCCATGCCCATGACCAGTACACCCAGCTCAAGACCATCTGGCTCGACCTGAGCGGCGAGGCCGATGCAGGCAGCGACTGAGCGCGTGTGCCGGATCGATCCTCACCCTGCTGACTAGCGGCGGCAATCCCGCGAAGCATCGCCGGGAATGCCGCGGCCGGCTTCAACTTTGAGAAGAACCATGAGAAAGACAAACGAGTACTCTGCAAAGCGGCTGCCGAAACACGCAGGGCAGGCAGCCTGGGATGCGATCCTTGGCAAGCGCACCCCGGCCCCGGCACTCGACCACGACCTGAGCTGTGACTTTGCCGTGGTCGGCGCAGGCTTTGCCGGGCTGTACGCGGCCAGGCGACTGGTGCAGCTCAATCCCGGCGCGCGCATCGTGTTGCTGGACGCCGGGCGCATCGGTGAGGGTGCAGCCGGTCGAAACTCCGGCTTCATGATCGATCTGCCCCATGAGCTCACGTCGTCCAACTATGCGGGCGACAATGAAGGTGCAGACCGGCATTTGATCGCACTCAATCGTTTCGGGATCGACTACGCACGCGAAGCCGTGCGGGAATACGGCATCGATCCGAATTACTTCGACCCGGCCGGCAAGGTGAACGGCGCCGCAACCGAGCCCAGCCATGCGCAGAATCTGAGCTATGCGGCCCATCTCGATGAGCTTGGTGAGCGCTATGAGTTACTCGACGAGCAGGCCATGTTCGAGTTGACGGGCAGCCGCTACTACCGCTCCGGGCTGTACACACCGGGCACGGTCATGTTGCAACCCGCCGGATATGTCCGCGGTCTTGCCAGCGGACTCAAGCCCGCGGTGGATATCCACGAAAACACCGCGGTGACGGGCTTTCGGCGTGAAGGCGCCGTCTGGCGTATCGATACCCCTGGGGGCCGGATCTCGGCCGGCAAGATCGTTCTGGCCAACAATGGACACATTGAGAGCTTCGGTTTCAAGCGCGGGCGGTTGATGCACATCTTCCTGTTCGCATGCATGACCGAAGAGCTGGGCGCCCAAGCGCTTGCAAAGCTGGGGGGGCGCAGCCGATGGGGCATCACGCCCTCGGATCCGATGGGGACGACCATGCGCCGGATCGACACCGGACAGGGCGGCAACCGCATCATCACAAGAACATGTGCGGAGTTTCGGCCGGGCATGGAGTCGACTGAGCAAGGCATGCGCCGCGCTACCGCGGTGATGCGTGAAAAATTCGACGCACGCTTTCCAAACCTGACTCAGGTGAAAATGGCCTATGTCTGGTCGGGCCATCTGTGCTTGTCGAAGAATGGCGTCTCGGTGACAGGCGAGATTGACGATGGTGTTTTCGCGGCTTGCTGTCAGAATGGGCTTGGCGCGACTCGGGGTACCCTCACCGGGATTTGTGCCGCAGAACTTGCGAGTGGGGTATCGTCTCAAGTCACGACATTTTTTGCCAAACAGGCCGAGCCTGCCCGGCTTCCGCCGGAGCCGATTGCTTCAATCGGCGCGACGGCCGTACTTCGCTGGAAAGAGTGGCTGGCGCGGAGGGAATGAGGCATTGCGACACGAATTCCACACCTGACCGGCGCTCATTGTGCATGACGGATGGCGAGGCTTAGATAGGCTTATGGTTTCGAGAAGGCGCTACCTCCCCTCGCTGGGTGCTTTGGCAACCTTCGAGGTTGCGGCAAAGCATCTGAGCTTCACCCTTGCCGGCAACGAACTCAACGTCACGCAGGCGGCCATCAGCCAGCAGATCCGGGGCCTGGAAAAGGCTCTCGGCACGGCGCTCTTCGTCCGCAGCCACAACGCCCTCGAATTGACTGCCGCGGGGCAGGTCATCCTCTCCGCGGTCAGTAGCGGCCTCGACCGTATTTGCGAGGGCATCAACACACTCAACAAGCCTTCTGAAGCGCCCGTCATTACCTGCTCGGGCACCACCGCCGCCGTGACCTGTTGGTTGAAGCCCATCGTCGACAGGTTCTGCAGCCTGCATGCCGACGCACGTTTCGTTCTTCTGGCTTCGGACGAAGACGACACCCTGCGCAACTTCGACGAGGTGGATGTCTCGCTGATCTGCGGCAATGAACGCTGCGATGTCGGCGAGACCCTGCATTTTCTGTTTTCAGAGATTGTCGAGCCCGTTTGCAGCCCGGACTATCTGCGCCGCTGCGGATCGTTCCCGAGCCCTGCCAGCCTTGCCGATGCCGAGTTGCTGACACTCCATCGCAAGCATTGGTCTTCCGAGGCGATCGGGTGGCTGCCGATCACCTGGAGCGACTGGTTCTCTGCGAACGGGCTCGATGAGCCCGCAAGACTTCCACGCATGGTCAGCAACAGTTATCCGCTTCTCGTAGAGGCGGCCGTCGCAGGACAGGGCTTTGTGCTTGGCTGGCATCATCTCGTCCGATCAATGGTCGCCGCGGGAAGGCTGTGCGCTCCGTTCAACGCCCCCTTGCGCGTGGATCGTGGCAACTATCTGAAACTCAACAAGTTGTCGCTCGACAAACCGTATGTGCAAGCGTTCATCGGTTTCATTCTTGCCGAGGTGGCGGCGGCGGAACAAGGGCGGCTGCCGCATGTTGATGTATCAAGCGCTGGTCAGCATCATCTGCCGCGCTGAACGAGGCATTAAAACGAGCCTGATCGAAGCCATGCAGGCGCGGTCAGGCCCAGGACAATCGGATCAAATTTACGCAAACCCGATCAGGGGCTCGCAATTGGAGGCGAAAGTGAAAACGTACCAACCGGGTGCCGTGGCGCCATTCCTGTATTTGATGGGTGAGCGCTGAATGGCCGGACTGTTTTCGCGCGGGACGGCTGCGCCGAACCCGGATCAGCCCGGCTCGCCGATGCTGAAAGCGGTGTTGATGCTGCTGGGAGCGGTCACGTTGTTCGTGCTGCTCGACGCCACGGTGTCGCATCTTGGCAAGACCTATCCAGTACCGATGCTGGTCTGGGCGCGCTACACCGTGCATTGCGTGCTGATGATCATTCTTCTTGGACCCAGCATGCGATCGCGTCTCGTCATTACAGGCCGGCCGAGACGTCAGGTCGTGCGGGCACTGTGCCTGCTCGCCACGACCTTTCTGGGTATGGCGGCCTTGATCCGCATGCCGCTGGCCGAGACCACCGCGATCATCTTCCTGTCACCCCTCATCGTGACCCTGCTCGCCGGTCCGGTGCTCGGCGAACAGATCGGGCCATTGCGCTGGGCGGCCTCCATCGGTGGATTCGTCGGCGTGTTGCTGATCGCACGGCCGGGCGGTGGGTTGTCACCAGACGGAATCATGTTCGCCCTCGGTGCGGCCATAGCCTACGCCGCTTACCAAATCCAGACCCGTCAGCTCTCCAGCACCGAAACCCCCGTGACCATGCTGTTTTACACCGCGCTGGTCGGCACCGCCGCCATGAGCCTGGCCCTGCCCTGGATCTGGGACGGCCACCTCCCGAATCTGCGCGACGGCCTGTTGATATTGTGCCTTGGCGTCCTGGGGGGGGTGGGCCACTACCTGCTGATCCGCGCCTTTCGCGAGGCGCCCGCATCGGTGCTTTCGCCGATTCTCTACGCGCAACTGATCATCGCCACCGTCTTCGGTGCGCTATTGTTCGGGCACATTCCCGCCCTCCCTGCCCTCGTCGGCATCCTGATCATTGCCTGTGCGGGTGCCGTCATCGCACTCGACAGCCGGCGCAAGCCGATCCTGAATCGACACAAGGACTGAGCCCCGCGGGTGAGCGATGCGAATCGGGGCGCTGGCCACGCGGCCACCCCGATTCGATAGAACGCGCGATTACGGGTGCGATCCGAAATACCGCAGGTTCAACTGAGAACAACCGTGCGCGTACCGTTGAGAAACACCCTTCGCTCGACGTGATAACGCACTGCGCGGGCCAGTGCCTGGCATTCCATGTCGCGTCCTACAGACAGCAGTTGTTCAGGGCTGCAGGCATGACTCACCCGCTCGACGACCTGCTCGATGATCGGGCCCTCGTCCAGGTCGGTGGTCACGTAATGTGCGGTGGCGCCAATCAGCTTGACCCCGCGCGCATGCGCCTGGTGATAGGGCTTTGCGCCCTTGAAGCCCGGCAGGAACGAGTGGTGGATGTTGATGGCGCGCCCATCGAGGCGACGGCACAGATCTTCCGACAGCACCTGCATGTAGCGCGCCAGCACCACCAGTTCGGCACCCGTGTTGGCAACAAATAGAACTGTCCGGTGTTTTAGAAAATTATTTGTCCGCTTGGGTATGCGAGGCGTAAACGCGGCGATGGGCGTAGCCCGATGCGGCGTTCCCGCCTCGCGACCGCTGCGGCGGACAGTTACGCAGCGGCCTGAAGTGCCGGTTGTTCTGGTTTGCCGTCGGGCCCGTAGCGGGCGAGCAGGCGCGGGCCGTGAAACAGGGCCAGACGCCCGTCGGTGTGGCG
>JAEUNS010000393.1 GCA_016790005.1 Zoogloeaceae bacterium | reverse complement strand
CACCAGCACCACGAAATGATTCAGACGCCAGTGCAGCAGACAGGGCAGCCGGAGCTGGGACAACTGCTCCAGCTCGACTCGCAGCGGGCGCGCATCGAGACCCAACTCCGCAGCGAGCCGGATCAGTTCGGCGAGGCTCGATCCGCGTAGCGAGATCGAATGGCGGCTACGCAGCGTGCGCAGATCAACCCGGTGGCCGTGATGCCCTGCGACCATGGCGAGGCAGGCGAGTCCGCATTCGGCCGCTTCGGACTGCATTACCACCGGGGTTTTGCGTGACGCGAACAGGGACAGGTCGAGGTTCATCGTTTTGCTCCCTCAGACCCGACCCGAGATCGCCAACACCGGATCGAACATCCATTCGATCAGGCGGCGCCGTTCGATGCGTACATCGGCATCGAGCAACATGCCTGGCTGCAGGGCAAGCGCCTGCCCGTAGGCAATGACCTCTTGCGCGGCAAGGCGCACCGTAACCGGATAAGCCGGCTCCTGCACCATCGCCGGCAGGCGCAGTTCGCCCGGCTGGATGAGCGCGCGACCGATCGCCACCACTTCGCCCTCATGATGGCCAAAACGCTGGTATGGAAAGGCCTGGTAGCGTAGCGCGACCGTTTGGCCGAGTCGAATGAAGCCGGCTGCGCGCGTGGGCACCAGCAGGGTCGCTTCGAGGCTTGCACCCTGCGGCAGAATGCTTAGCAGCGGCATGTCGGGGTCGACCCGCTGGCCGACGTCGGTGAGCACCGAAGTGATCGTGCCATCCGCCGGAGCGGTCACCAGCACCTCGCGCCGCGCCTCACCTTCGGTCAGTTGCTGCTCGATCTCGATAATCTCGCGCTCGAGGGCGGCGAGACTGTTCGGTTGGCGCATGCGCGCCGAGTTGAGCGCGGCGCGTGCCTCGTCGAGTTCGCGTGTGAGCGCGGTCAGGCCGCGGATGTGGCCAGCGAGCAAGCTCTGCTGGTCGAGCAATTCGTCCTGCCTGAGCTGGATCGTCGCTTCGGACACGAACTTTGCCTTGACCAGTTCGCTGTAGCGTTTGAGGCTGCGCTCTGCGCTCGCCACCCGCTTGGCCTGGATGTCGTGCTGCGTCTGTGCCTGATCGAGCTCGGATTCGAGACTATGGATGCGTGCGGCGAGTGCGTTCAACGCCTGCGAGTCGGCGTTGGTCTGATTGGCGATGACCGCCCTGAGGTTGTCGCGCCGTCGCTCGAGCTGTGCCAGGGTCGCTGCATGCGCGCCGTCGCTGCTGGCGGTCGCGAGTTCGCTGCTCACGCGCAGCAGCGCATCGCCGCGGCGCACCCGCTGGCCTTCCATCGCCGCCCGTTCCGTTATTGTGCCGACGCGCGGCGAATGGATCCTGATAAGCCCCTGGGTCGGCACCAGAAACCCGCTGACATGCTCCTTGCGGGTGTATTCGCCCCAAAAGCCGTAGGCGACGACAAGCAAGGCGGCCAGAACCGCTGCAAGCACCAGGAGCGATACCGCCGGCGGAGTCGCAATCAATACGCCGCCCTGCAGGCCGGCCTGGTGCGCTTCGATCGCCTCGGGGCGAAACAGGGGTCGAGTCATGATCTTGCCTCACGATTCAATTGACACCCCGCATCGCGTTCGGGATCACGATGCGAGGCGCGGCAGCTGACGACCATGGTGAGGATCCGCCTGGGTCAGAGTACCCGGGGGTCGGCGGCCTGCCGAACCGGCGAGTTGGCATTGAAGCAGGTACGCACCACTTGCGGACAACGCAGGCAGGCGGCTTCGGCATGCTGGTGCCACCACCGGCAGGACGCCCTGATCGCACAAGTCGGCAGCTGATTAACCACCACCGGTGCCATTCGCACCGTCTTTTCGCCAAACCGGCACATCTCGCGGTCGTGATCGAAATGACCGCAGGCCTTGGCAATGCAGCGTGAGGCGAAGCGAAAAACTTCGGTCGGACTGGCCGGCTCGGCCAGCGCCAGGAGCTCCGGAGTGACCGCCTGGGCGGTGTCCAGATAGGCCGTTTCCGGCCTATCCGGCGTCCCGACGATCAGTCCGAACATGCTCGCCCCGATGCCGCCGGGATCGGCGCTGGGGCACATGAGTTCGGGTGCGCGGGCCATGATGGGCTCTTCAGTACTTGAAGTTCATGGTCGCGTCGACAAGCCGCTGGTCGAAGATCGGCTTCGTCACGAACTGGTTCGCCAGACGGGGCTCGATGATGCCGTGGGGGAAGTAATCGCCGAGAATGATGGCGCCACCGCCGACCTGCTGGATTTCCTCCTGTGTAAGTTCGGTGACTTGCGCGCGTGCCTCGAGGGCGCGGGTGCGGCTCTGGGTGACCATGTCGTTGATGCTGTCGGCGGTGATGGTCAGCGGAATGTGGGTTTGGGTTGTCATGATGGCTCTCCTGAGGGGTTGAGGGTGTTGCCGCAGTAACCGGGTGGGGCTGTGCGTGCGAGTACAGATTAAGTTTTCAGGCAGAGCAAAACGATGAAACAGTGCACTTCGAGAGTGTGGGAAAAGTCACACTTATTCACGAATGCAGTCGTGGACGACGCGCAGCGGTCGAGCGGTCAGAATCTCGACGGGCGTGGAGAAGGGGTGAAGGTGGGAAGCCGGGCCCGGTTTGATGCTGACGCCGGCGTTAGGGTTGGTCCGCGCCCGCCAAGCGTGCCGGCGGGCGCGGGTGTTTCATTCAAACAGATTTACGATTCCGTCGAGCCCGACATGGTCGAGGCAGCAACTCGACACCTTGCGCAATACCGGCTTGGCCCGAAAAGCCACGCTGAAGCCGGCTGCCGCGAACATCGGGATGTCATTGGCACCGTCTCCTGCGGCAATGACCTGGTCGGCTTCCAGCCCGAGGCTGTCACGCATACGGCGCAGTTGCTCGGCTTTTGCGGCTGCATCGATCATCGCTCCGCTGATGCGGCCGGTGAGATGGCCGTTGTGTACTTCGAGCACATTCGCGCAGGCGTGGTCAAAACCCAGCCTGTCCTTGAGTCGCTCGGTGAAGTAGGTGAATCCACCTGAAACCAGCATTGTGCGGATGCCGGCTGCCTTGAGTGCGTACATCAGGCGTTCGGCACCGGGGTTAAGCTGCAGCCGCTCTTCGTACACCCTGGCCAGCGCGTCTTCATGCAGGCCTTCGAGCAGCGCAACCCGCCGGGTGAGCGATTCGCCAAAATCGATCTCGCCGCGCATCGACGCTTCGGTAATGGCTGCGACTTCGGTCTTGAGCCCCTGCATGTCGGCGATCTCGTCGATACACTCGATGTTGATCAGGGTCGAGTCCATGTCGGTGACGAACAGACCGAAATCGGCAAGCTTCAAGCCTTCCTCAACCCAGGCGAAATCCAGCTTCGCCTGTGCGCAGATCGAAGTGACCTCGTCACTTGGCGATGCCCCATGCAGCCTGAAGGCCTGGGGCGTGATCTGACGAATATCGGTGGTGGCGACCGCCCGGGCGAGCTTCTTCAGCGCGATCGTGTCGACGTCTTCGCCCTGTACGACAAGATTCATGCAGCACGGCTCCGGTTCGGCAGAATTTCGCGCAGGATCGCGTGCGCATCGCGAATCATGCTCACGGTGGTGTCCCAGCCCACGCAACCGTCGGTTACCGAGCAGCCGTACTTGAGCTGCGACAGATCCTTGGGGATGGCCTGATTGCCCGCCTCGATGAAGCTTTCGACCATCATGCCGACCACCGAGGTGTTGCCCTCGCGAATCTGGTGAATGACATCCTTCATGACCAGGGGCTGGAGTTCAGGCTTTTTCCAGGAGTTGGCATGCGAACAATCCACCACGACGTTGGCGGGCAGCTTGGCCTTGACGAGTGCCTGTTCGGCCAGCGAGATCGACACCGAGTCGTAGTTGGGACGCCCGCCGCCGCCACGCAACACCACATGGCCATAGGGATTGCCGCGGGTACGCAGGATCGCGGATTGACCCTTGCCATTGATGCCGAGAAAGCTGTGCGGATGTGAAGCCGACAGGATTGCATTGATCGCAACGTCCATGTCGCCATCGGTGGCGTTCTTGAAGCCCACCGGGGTCGACAGGCCGGACGACATCTCGCGATGGGTCTGTGATTCGGAGGTGCGGGCGCCGATCGCGGTCCATGAAATCAGGTCGCCGTAATACTGCGGTGCGATCGGGTCGAGTGCCTCGGTGGCGGTCGGCAGGCCAATCTCGCAAACATCGCGCAAGAACGCGCGCGCCCGGTGCATGCCTTCGTCGATCTTGAATGAGTCGTCCATGTAGGGGTCGTTGATGTAACCCTTCCAGCCCACGGACGTGCGCGGCTTCTCGAAGTACACCCGCATCACCAGCAGCATGGACTCGGCCACTTCGTCGGCGAGTGCCTTGAGGCGGCGGGCATAATCGAGGCCTGCGACCGGATCATGGATCGAACACGGACCGACCACGACGAACAGGCGCGGATCCTTGCGATCAAGAATGTTGATGAGTGCGCGGCGGCCTTTCAGAACGGCGGCTGCGGCAGCATCGGTTAGAGGCACCGCGACCTTGACTTCCTCGGGCGAGGGCATGTGGTCGGCGGCGAGGATGTTGAGATTCTCGGTTTGTGCTGAGGTCATGATGCGCTCGCTGGGCAATACGGGGGCAAAGATTGTAACCCGACTCGCCCCGCTGTACCTGCCAGCCGATCCGAAAGCCGCGTGCGGGGGCAATCGGCGCTCACTTGGCGCTCACCGCGGCGAGAAGATCACGCACTGCCTGGGTCCGCTGGCGCAGGTCCGGTAATGCGATCTTCTTCACCAGCTTGTCCGGCCCCGACATCCGCACGCTGCGGTCCTTCTGGATAAGCATGATGATGCGTGCCGGATCGATCGGCGCGTCGGGGCTGAACTGGGCGGTGATCTGCGCATCGGAGGCGTCGAGCTTGATGACGCCGAACGGGCGCATCAGCACCCGCAGGCGATGGGATTCGAGCAGTGCCTGGGTCTGGACGGGCAATTCGCCGAAGCGGTCGATGAGCTCCTCCTGCAGATCGCGCAGGTCGGTTTCGCTCTCGCAGTTGGCGAGGCGTTTGTAGAGGGTGAGGCGCTCCTGCACGTCGGGGCAGTAGGCGCTCGGCAGCAGGGCAGGGGTGTGCAGGTTGATCTCCGAGACGATCTCGAGCGGCTGCGAAAGGTCCGGCTCGCGCCCGGCCTGCAGGTCGCGCACCGCGCGTTTGAGCATCTCGGTGTAGAGCGAAAACCCGACCTGTTGGATTTCGCCCGACTGGTTTTCCCCCAGTACTTCGCCCGCGCCGCGAATCTCGAGGTCGTGCATCGCAAGGTAGAAGCCCGAGCCGAGGTCTTCCATCATCGTGATCGCCTCTAGGCGCTTCACGGCCAGAGCCGAGGGCTTGGCGTGGGCGTCGGTCAGCAGGTACGCATAGGCCTGGTGGTGGCTGCGCCCGACCCGGCCGCGCAACTGGTGCAGCTGCGCGAGGCCGAAGCGGTCGGCGCGGTGAATGATGATGGTGTTGGCGCTCGGAATGTCGATGCCGGTCTCGATGATGGTGGTACACAGCAACAGGTTGGCGCGCTGTTGGGTGAAGTCGCGCATCACCCGTTCGAGCTCGCGCTCGGGCAACTGGCCGTGTCCGATCGCGATGCGGGCCTCCGGCAGCAGCTCGGCCAGGGTGTCGCGCATGTTCTCGATGGTGTCGACTTCGTTGTAGAGAAAGAACACCTGCCCGCCGCGCTTGAATTCACGCAGCACCGCCTCGCGCACGATGCCCTTGCTGAAGCCGTGCACGAAGGTCTTGATCGCC
>JAEUNS010000390.1 GCA_016790005.1 Zoogloeaceae bacterium | reverse complement strand
GCGAATGTCGGAGTCGCGCACGAAGGTCAGGCCTTCGATGGATTTCTTCAGCGACACGCTCTTGCTGTTGATGAACTGGGCATAGAGCCAGGCGGCGGCGGTGCGGTCGGCGTCGTGGTTCTTGAAGAAGGTCCACGAGCCCACGTCCTGGTAGCCGTTCTGCATTCCGTCCTGCCAGTAGGAGCCGACCGGGTTGGGGGCCATGCGCCACTTCGGCGAACCATCGGCATTCACCACCGGCAGGCCGACCTTGGTCATGTCGGCGGTGAAGGCGGTATACCAGAAGACCTGCTGCGCGATCTGGCCCTGGGCGGGCACCGGCCCGGCCTCGCTGAAGGTCATGCCACCGGCTTCACGCGGCGCATAGGCCTTGAGCCAGTCGACATACTTGCTCAAGGCATACACGGCAGCGGGCGAGTTGGTCGCGCCGCCGCGTGACACCGAGGCGCCGACCGGGGTGCAGCGGTCTTCGGCGACCCGGATGCCCCATTCGTCGACCGGCAGGCCGTTGGGATTGCCCTTGTCGGCCGAGCCCGCCATCGACAGCCAGGCATCGGTGAAGCGCCAGCCCAGTGACGGATCCTTCTTGCCGTAGTCCATATGGCCGTACACCGGCTTGCCATCGAGCTGCTTGACCTGATTGGTGAAGAAATCCGCGATGTCTTCGTAGGCGCTCCAGTTGAGCGGCACGCCCAGGTCGTAGCCGTATTTGGCCTTGAACTGCTGCTTCAGGTCTTCGCGTTCAAACCAGTCTGCTCGGAACCAGTAGAGGTTGGCGAATTGTTGATCGGGCAGTTGGTAGAGCTTGCCGTCCGGGGCGGTGACGAACTTGAGGCCAATGAAGTCGTCCAGGTCGAGCATCGGATTGGTGAAGTCCTTGCCCTCGGCGGCCATGTAATCGGACAGCGGCATGATCTGGCCATAGCGGTAATGGGTTCCGATCAGGTCGGAATCGGAGATCCAGCCGTCGTAGATCGACTTGCCCGACTGCATCGAGGTCTGGAGCTTCTCGACGACATCACCTTCCTGGATCAGGTCGTGGTTGACCCGGATGCCGGTGATCTCTTCGAAGGCCTTGGCAAGGGTGCGGCTTTCGTATTCATGGGTGGTGATGGTCTCGGACACGACATTGATCGAATTCACCCCGCGCGCCTTGAGCTTGGCAGCGGCGTCGATGAACCACTTCATCTCTTCCAGTTGCTGTTCGGCGCTCAGGGTGGACAGCGGAAATTCGCTCGCGAGCCAGCGCTTGGCAGCGGCTTCGTCGGCCAGTGCCGAGCCGCTGGCAAACGCGCACGCAAGCGCAAGGCTCAGTCTCGTTACGGTGTTCTTCATTATTGTCTCCTCATGATCCCATTGAAATGAAACGGTGACGCGCGGCTCAACGGGACAACCGCGCGTGGCAAGCTCAGCCCTTGCGGCCGATAAACACCAGAAATGCCATCGAAGCAACGAAGCTTATCCACACCGATGGAGGTTGGGCCAGTCCGAACCAATCCATCAGCTTGCTGCCCATGCCGACCCAGGCCAGGTTCAGGTAGGCGGCACACAGCAGGCCGATGAACAGGCGGTCGCCACGGGTGGTGGCAATCGGCAGAAATCCCTTGCGCAAGGTGGTGGGTGACTTGATCTCCCAAACGGTCATCACCACCAGCATCAGGCCGATGCAGATGAAGAACACCGCCACCGGCGTGGTCCATACCATCCATTCGAGCATGGTGTCGGCCTCCTCAGACTCTGCCCATCGCAAAACCCTTTGCGATGTAATTGCGCACGAACCAGATCACGATCGCCCCGGGGATGATGGTGAGCACCCCGGCTGCGGCGAGCAGCCCCCAGTCCATGCCGGATGCCGATACCGTGCGCGTCATGGTGACCACGATGGGTTTGGCATTGACGCTGGTGAGGGTGCGTGCCAGCAGCAGTTCGACCCAACTGAACATGAAGCAGAAGAAGGCGGCGACGCCGATGCCGGCCTTGATCAAGGGCAGGAAGATGCGAAAGAAGAAATGATGAAAGCTGTAGCCGTCGAGGTAGGCGGTCTCATCGATCTCGCGCGGGACGCCGCGCATGAAGCCCTCGAGTATCCACACCGCGAGCGGCACGTTGAACACCAGGTGGGCGATCGCAACCGCGATGTGGGTGTCCATGATGCCCATGGTGGTGTAGAGCTGAAAGAAGGGCAGCAAGAACACCGCCGGCGGCGTCATGCGATTGGTGAGCAGCCAGAAGAACACATGCTTGTCGCCGATGAAGCGGTAGCGCGAGAACGCGTAGGCCGCAGGAAGCGCCACCGTGAGCGCCATCACCGTGTTCATGCTGACGTAGATCAGCGAGTTGATGTAGCCCGAGTACCACGAGCGATCGGTGAAGATGCGCAGGTAGTTGTCCCAGGTGAAATTGGCCGGCCACAGGGTGAGCTGGCCGAGGATCTCCTCGTTGGTCTTGAACGACATGTTGACCAGCCAGTAGGTCGGCAGGATCGCGAACACGAGATACACCAGCAAGAACCAGTGGCGCTTGGTCATGCGCTTTTCGCTCATGAGTTCGCTCCTTGCGTTTGGGTGCCGAG
>JAEUNS010000365.1 GCA_016790005.1 Zoogloeaceae bacterium | reverse complement strand
GCAGGCGCACATGGCGGGTGCCTGCGACGAGGTGCCGGTCGGGGCGATCGTGGTGCTCGACGGTGAAGTGGTCGGGCGCGGTTTCAACCAGCCGGTTCGCAGCCACGACCCGACCGCCCACGCCGAGGTGATGGCCTTGCGCGACGCGGCGCAACGTGTGGCCAACTACCGCCTGCCCGGCTGCGAGCTGTTTGTGACGCTTGAACCCTGTGTGATGTGCACCGGCGCGATCATGCATGCGCGGATTGCACGGGTGGTGTTCGGTGCGCGCGACCCCAAGACCGGTGCGGCCGGCAGCGTGATCGACCTGTTTGCCGAGGCGCGCCTGAATCATCACGCCGAAGTCGTTGGCGAGGTGCTCGCGCCGCGTTGCGGAGCGCTGTTGTCGTCTTTCTTCGCAGCCCGGCGCAGCCGCACTTTTTCGGCCTGAACGGGGTTGTCGATGCACATTCACATCGACCTCGGTCGGCAGCGCCTGAGCCTTTTTGGGGATGACGGGGCCTGCATCCGGCGCTACCCGGTTTCGACTGCGCTCAACGGGCCGGGCGAGCGCCAGGATAGCGGCTGCACACCACGCGGCCGGCATGTGGTGCGGGCCATGATTGGCGCCGGGGCACCCAGCGGTGCGGTCTTTCGAGGGCGCAGACCAACGGATGAAATCTGGACGCCCGAATTTGCCCTTGCCCACCCCGGGCGCGACTGGGTTCTGTCGCGCATCATGTGGTTGTCGGGCTGTGAGCCGGGCTGGAACCGGCTCGGCCGGGTCGATTCGATGCGTCGCTACATCTATATTCACGGCACCGGCGACGATCAGCCCATGGGGGTGGCGCGCTCGCATGGCTGCGTGCGCATGCGCAACCGTGACGTGATCGAGTTGTTCGATCTGGTGCCGGTCGGTGTCGTCGTTCTGATCGAGGAGTGAAACCTGTGCTGATGTGGTCTGGCCTTGGAATGTCCGGACTTGGTCGATGTCGATCTGTGCCCCGCGGCGTGAGCCATGACTGAACGCCTCGAGGTTCTGGCCGGCCCGATACTGCGCAGGCTGGAGCCCCGGCGGGTGGTGATCTGGCTTGCATGCAGCCGTGCAGCGCGTGTGCGCGTGATGTTCGATCGTGGCGAAGGTATGCAGCTCAGCCATGAACTCGAGCCGGGCGACGCACACTGCCGCCATCTGGTGGCCGGCGAACGACTGCACTACCTGCTGCTCGATCTGTCGCTGGATGAGCCCTTGCCGTTCGGCCAGTGGGTGGGCTATACGCTCGCCTTCGCGTCGTTCGCCGACAACGGGCAGGGCTGGCACGACTTGCGCGAGTCGGCGCCCGCATTGTGCTACCCGGGCAGGCGCTCACCCGGATTCATCCTCACCGAGCGGGTCGCAGCGCTGTTGCATGGCTCGTGTCGCAAGCCGCATCACCCGTCGGGTGACGGACTCGTCGAGGCCGACCGGCTGCTGGCGCGCTGCATCGCCGCAGCGGGCGATGCCGGTAACGGCCCGCAACCCGAGCCGCAGGATGAGCTCCCCGCTTGGCCGGCCGCATTGGTGCTGTCGGGTGACCAGATCTATGCCGACGATGTAGCCGGACCGATGCTGCATGCGATCCATCAACTGGTCGCGCGACTGGGTCTGCCGGGCGAGATCCTGACCGGCACCGAACAATCCGGGCTGAATGACGCCGGCGACCTCTACCAGCATCCGGCAGGCTTTTATCGGCGCGAAACCCTGTTGCCACGCCACAAACGCAACTACGCGATCGTCGAGCTACTGTTCGGTGGGGTCGAGAAGCCGGTGTTCACGACCGACAGCGCCCACAACCATTTGATCACGCTGGCCGAGGTGCTGGCGATGTACCTGCTGGTATGGTCGCCTGTGCCCTGGCAGGGGCTCGACCTGACGCCGCCCGAGGGGCTGGATACCGAGTCGGCTGCGCTTTACGCACGCGAGCGGGTCGCGATCGAGTCCTTCGTCGGCGGTCTGGCTGCGGTACGGCGGCTGCTTGCGCATCTGCCGGTGGCGATGATCTTCGACGACCATGACATCACCGACGACTGGAACTTGAGCCGTGAGTGGGAAGAGATCGCCTATGGTCATCCGTTTTCCAGACGGGTGATCGGCAATGCACTCCTTGCCTATGCAATCAATCAGGCCTGGGGAAACCAGCCCGATGTGCTCGAGGGCACGCTCGCCGCGCTGCAGGGTGCCCTAAGTGAGCCCGGTCGTCCGGCACACGATGATTGCATAGACCTGCTGCTGCGTTTCGATGCCTGGCATTATTGCTGGCCGACCTCGCCTCCGCTGGTCGTGATCGATAGCCGCACCCATCGCTGGCGTTCGGAGTCGGCGGCGCGCAAGCCGTCCGGACTGATGGACTGGGAGGCGCTCACCGACCTGCAGCAGACGCTGCGGGGTCATTCGGCGGTGTTGCTGGTGTCGTCCGCACCGATCTTCGGGGTCAAGCTGATCGAGACCATCCAGCGCATGTTTACCTGGATCGGAAAGCCGTTGATGGTCGACGCCGAGAACTGGATGGCGCATCCGGGGGCCGCCGAGGCAATTCTCAACATTTTTCGCCACCCTAAAACGCCCCAGCATTTCGTGGTGTTGTCGGGCGATGTGCATTACTCCTTCGTGTATGACGTCGAGTTGCGTGGTCGAAATCATGGACCCGACATCTGGCAGATCTGCAGCAGCGGGCTGCGCAACGAGTTCCCGCCGCGTCTACTCGATGTGCTCGACCGGGCCAATCGCTGGCTCTATTCGCCGCGCTCGCCGCTCAACTGGTTCACCCGCCGGCGCCACATGCGGGTCATCCCGCGCAAGCCCGAAGGCACGCCGCATGGCCGGCGGCTGCTCAACGGAAGTGGCATCGGCCTGGTCGAACTCGATCCGAGCGGCGTGCCCTGGCGCATTCGCCAGCTGTTGGCCGATGGCCGGGTCGTGAGCTTTACCCGGCGCGAGGCTGAGTCGCGCTGGGATTGAACGCGCCGCGCCCGGTTTTCACTCAGCTTTCATCATGCCCATGCGTTTCGGCAAACCGGCGCGCCAGCTCCAGGCGCAGCGCCTTGCGCGTTTCGGCCGCCTCGAAGCGGCTGCGCTCCTTGGGGCTGAACGGGCGCAGCGCGGGCACCGCCACCGGCGCGCCCTGATCGTCGACCGCCACCATGGTAAAAAAACAGCTGTTGGCGTGACGCACCTCCTGGGTGCGGATATTTTCCGCAACCACCTTGATACCCACCTCCATCGACGACTTGCCGGTGTAATTCACCGCAGCCAGAAAGGTCACCAGTTCGCCGACCATGATCGGCTGGCGGAACATCACCTGATCCACCGACAGGGTCACGCAATAGCGGCCTGCATAGCGGCTGGCACATGCATAGGCCACCTGGTCGAGCAACTTGAGTACGGCACCGCCATGCACCTTGCCTGAGAAATTGGCCATGTCGGGGGTCATGAGCACCGTCATGGTGAGCTGGTGTGCGGGTAGGTCCATGTTCTTGTCTCGGTGAGGGTGTGTTTTATATCGATGCATCTTCGTTGTCTCGCCGGAGCCGCCTCGGTTACGAGGTAGTGCGGCCGTTGCGATGCATGCCGGTACACGGATTTTGCGACGCCGAGCTTTCAATTACCATGCAGTCGGGTGCACAGAATCGGTGCGGGCAGGTGTCAGCCCGCGCCGCGAAGCAGGGTCGCAGGTGACAGCCGCAGTTGCCGCATCAGATGGTGCGCGCCCAGTCCGAGCGACGAGACGCTCACCGTCAGCGCGACCAGTGCGCCCGGCCACCAGGTAAATGGTGTGTCGAGCTGCAGCCGGTAGTGGAGCAGGATGCCAGCCAGGGCGCTGCCGACGATTGTCGCAAACAAGGTCGTCACCACCGCCAGCAGAAAATACTCCAGATGCAGGCTGAACCGGATCACGCCGATGCGGGTGCCCAGCGTATGCAGAAGGGTGGCCAGATAGACCTGGCGCATGCGGTTGGCCGCGATCACGCTGATCAGCACGAGCAGACTCGCCACCAGTGTGACCAGTCCGATTGCGCTCAGACCGGAGGCGGCCCGGCCAAGAATGCCGCGCGCTTCATTCAGCAGCAGTTCGGTCCGCACGCTCACGACGTTGGGCTGGGTGGCTGCAATCCGATTCTGGGCAGTGACGGCCTCGAGCGGATCTAGGTAGGCCATGCCGACATAGCGGCTGATGAAGGGGTCGAGCGCACCGTCAGAGAATATCGCCTCGAGCCACAAGCGCGACTGAAAGCGCTTCTGCGCGTAGATTCCGACCAGTTCGGCATCGATCAAGTTGCCCAGAATCTCGAAGCGCAGCCGGTCACCCACCTTCAGCCCGAGCTGGTCGGCCTCGCGATCTTCCATCGCCACCTTCGGAGGGCCGCGGTAGTCGGCCGGCCACCAGGCCCCGCGCTCGATGACGACCTGGTCGAAGTTGTTCTGGAGATAGCTCATCTTGTGCTCGTCGCGCGCTTCCAGCCGGCGGCCGGCGTCGTCGCTTTCCTGCAGGGTCTCGCCGTTGACCTCGATGAGCCGGCCGAGCACCAGCGGGGCGAGATCGAGCTGGCTCAGGCTGGGGGACTGCGCCATGAGGTCGGCAAAAGCGTCTTTCTGCGCTGCGGTCACATCATAGAAGACCAGCGCAGGTGCGCGCGCCGGCACGGTGTCTTCGATGGTGCGGATCAGTGCGAGCACGACCAGGGTCGAGGCCACCAACAGGGTCAGTGCGGCGCCGAGTGACAACAGGGTCGGGCGCAGCGGCGAACCCGGCCGATAGAGCCCTGACAAGGCCATGCGCAACGCAAAGCGGCCCGACAGCAGAGCGTGGTCGGACAGCCGTCTGGCCGCGCGGCGCAGCAGGCGCACCATGCCTTCGAGCAGCGCCAGAATCAGTGCCAAGGCAAACGCAAAGCCCACGCCAAACCCGGCATCCGGCATGATGACGAGCATCAGTGCCAAGGCCAGCGAGGCCGAGCCGGCGGTGATCGCCCAGGCAACGCGCGGAATGCGGGTGGCGTTGGCGTCGATGCCGCGGAACAAGGCCGCCGGGCTGATGGTCAGAGCGCGGCCAAGCGCGGGCAGCGCAAACGTCACCGCGGTGATCACACCGAACAGCCATGCGAGTGTAAGTGGTGCCAGCAACTCAGCCCAGGCCGTGGCAAGTGGCAGCTGTTCGCCGACGAGCCTGCCGCCGATCAGCGTCAGCACGCCGCCCAGAATGATGCCGACGAGGCTCGCGGCGGCGGCCAGTATCAGGATCTGTATCAGGTACATGAGCGCAAGCCGCCCGTCACGCAAACCGACCGCGCGCAGCGTGGCCAGTGTGCCGAGCTTGCCCTGCAGGTAAGCCTGCACGCTGTTGAAAACGCCCAGGCCACCGATGAACAGCGCGCTGAAGCCGATAAGCAAGACGCCTGAGCCAATCTGACCCAACACTTCGCCGAGGCGGGCATTGCGCTCGATGAAGGTGCGGATCTCCCAGTCGGTGCCGGGGAATGCGCTCGCGAATGCTGCACGCCAGTCATCCGGTGCGAGCTCGGTGCGCACCCGGTAGCGGTAGGCGGGTCGGCTGCCCGCCTGCAACAGAGCGGTTTCGCCGAGCCCAGCGGCCGCGATCAGCACCGGCGGGCCGCTCCAGTCGGCACGCAGGCTGCGGTCCGGCTGACGCATGATCAGCGCCCGGACTTCCAAACGTGCCGCACCCAGTTCGACCGAGTCCCCCACACCCAGCGCCAGTCGCTCGGCCAGCACCCGATCGAGCGCCACGCCCCAGACATCGGCCCTGCGTTCAAGGGCGCTTGCGAGCGCTGCGTCCGGCGAGAGTTCGATCGCGCCATAAAGCGGGTAATGCTCGTCGAAGCCCTGCAACTCGACCAGATGGGCTTCGCCGGCCTCGGTCATCAACATGGTGCGCATTTCGATCAGGCGCGAAACCTGGCCGTGCTGGTGCATCCAGTCGAGCACCTCGGCGGGCAGTGGGGAACGACTGCGTACTTCCAGATCGCCGCCGAAGAGGGTGCGGGTGTCGGCCAGCAGCCCGGCGCTGATTTGGCGATAGAGGCCGCCACTGGCCGCGATCAGGGTCACACCCAGCGCCAGGCAGGCGCACAGCACCCACAGCGTGCGCCCGCTGCCGCGCAGGTCGCGCCAGGCGAGCCTAAACAGCATCGGCATGATCGCGCTCGCGCAGCGCCGGCATTTCGCTCAGCCGGCCTTCATGCAGACGCAGCACCCGGTCGCAGCGGTGGGCAAAGTTCATGTCATGGGTCACGAGCACAAGGGTGGTGTTCGACTCGGCGTTCAGATGCAACAACAGGTCGCCAGCGGCCGCGCCGGTGCGGTCGTCGAGGTTGCCGGTCGGCTCATCGGCCAGCACCAGCTTGGGGCGATGCACCAGCGCCCGTGCGATCGCCACCCGCTGCTGCTCGCCGCCGGAGAGCTGTGCCGGATAGTGGTCGAGGCGCTGACCGAGGCCCACTTTTTCGAGCAGCGCCCGCGCCCGTTCGCGCGCATCGCGCCGCCCGGCGATCTCGAGCGGCAGCGCGGCATTGTCGAGCGCACTCAGACTGGGTACCAGATGAAACGACTGGAACACGATGCCCATGTGATCGCGGCGCAGATCGGCCAGGCGGTCGCTGGACTGGCGGTCGAGCGCCACGCCGTCAAACTCCACCGAGCCGGCGCCGGGCTGCTCGAGCCCGGCGAGCAGCAACAGCAGCGAAGACTTGCCCGACCCGGATGGCCCTGCGATCGCGACACGCTCGCCCGCGCCGATATGCAGATCGACCTCGCGCAAAATGTCGATTCGCGCTGCGCCCAGGGTGTAATGCATGCTGAGACGGTTGAGCCGGATCATCGTGGGGCCTCATACATGGAACTGGAATGACTGTGGTGGGCGCAATTGGTTCGGCTCGCCCATTCATGATGGCCTCGCAGTTTTGCACCGTCCGGCAAATGTATCGCGCTTGTATCGGCCCGGTATCGGCCAGGCAATCGTGATTGTGATGCCCAACGGGCAACCTATACTGCGAACATGAATGATCGACTGACCGGAACCGGTGACGCCACTGTCAAGATCGAACCCGATCCCGGCGGCGAGCCGCAATGTATCGGGACGGTGCGCAACGCCGGTTACATGTACGTGCCGCTGTTGAGGTCAGCCGTGAAACGGTGGCTGACCTCGCCAAAGAGTTCGCCGCGTTCGTCCCATGTCCATTCTCTGACGCACACTACACCATCGTTGCGAATGGTAAGCACGCTGGAGCAACGTGTGCCGTAACCCGGCGCGCGGATGAAGGCAGACGAAAGTCTGCGCTCCCACTCGATGCTGACGCCGGTCTGGGGCAGGTGCTCGTCGGCTGCGGTTTGGTCGTCGGTCAGAAGGGCCAGCAGTCGGTGGTCGGCGGGGAGGTCGGCCAGGGCGGTGGCGAACCGCTCGCGTGCCAGCCGGAGCTTGGGCCAGGGTGTGTCGAGCAAGTGATTCGACAAACCGTAGACACCGGGCGAAAGATGTCGGACGCTGCCGGTAGTGCTCTCATGGATGGCGAGCGAGCGTCCGTCGAACGCGAGCAGGTTGAATCCGGCGTATGCGTTGCTTGCCGCGGCGATGCGTGACAATGTGGTGCCGGTGTCCTCGGCGGACTCGAGGCAGTCGCGCACCAGCGCACCGCGTGAGGGGGCGCCGGGGCGCTGCTGCGAGGGATCGCGATAGTTGGTTAGCGCCGCAAAGCGTCCGCTACGGCTTACGCCCATCCAGGTACCCCCCGCCTCGAGGTCTCGCCCCGCGAGCACGTCCGGCGCGTCGTGCCACCAGTGGGCGGGCTGTGCCGGGCGGGCCAGGAATTCGTCGCGGTTGGCCGCCACCACCAGCGGATATTGGGGGTGGGCCTGCCAGCCGAACAGGATCAAGCACATTCTACGAAGCGTTCGATATGCCGCACAGTGGCGGCTTCCAGCCAGCGGAAAACACCCGCATGGCGGCATTCGTCCTCGAGTGCGGTTTCGAACGCGTCGGAGTCACTCACCCCCGGGTAGACCTCCATCCAGGTGTGGGAGTCGTCGCGGCGCACCAGCAGGCGCCCGGCAATGCCGATGCGTGCGGCAAGCCGCTGCTGCATTGCGCGCACACCGTCATGCGCGCTTGCATGATCGCAATCGGCTGCGACCCGATAATAGACGTAGTAATCGACCTTCATGAAAATCTTCCGACCATAGGGTTTGATATTAACAATCCTCCGGCAGCGCCGGGTGCCTTCGTTACGCCAAAAAACGACAGGAGCGCCTGATGAGTGATCGAGCCTCTGCCCATTCGAGGCAGAACGGGGTGGAGCAGGGCGGTGCGTCGCTCATGGCAGTGGTCCTCGGATTGGAGAGGGTCAGGGTTGGAGCCACAGCGCCTTGTCGCTCTGCGGATCGAACGGGGCGGAGAAGTGCTCATGCACGACTCGCCATTCGCCATGCTGTTTTCGGAAGCAGGCGGTCATGCGCATCCAGCCGGTCATCTCCTTGCCATCCGGTCCGGTGCCGCCACAGCGGTCGAGGCCGTGGACGAAGGCGAGATCGTCGCCCGCCGTGATCTGAAGCTCGTGGAGCTCGAAGATCATCGGTCCGGGGCACATTGTCATGCAGGTTTCCCAGTGCTTGCGATAGGCGTCGGCGCCCTTGAACTGCAGTTGCGCGATGGCGTCGAAGGCGACGATGTCCGGCGCGTAGTGGGCGAAGATGCGGTCGATGTCCTTGGCGCGAACCGCGCGCGCCCAATCTTCCAGTTGCGTGCGCAACTCGGCTTCAGTG
>JAEUNS010000339.1 GCA_016790005.1 Zoogloeaceae bacterium | reverse complement strand
CTGGGCATCGAACTCGAGACTGCCACGGCGCAATTGTGTCATTTTTGATCAGGTGTCACTTGTTTCGGGCTGGGTCGAGACAGTCCGAAAATCGCTGTGACATGCAGTTTTGGCGCATAAACAAGGTTTCATGGGGCCGGCCTGCATGTGCCGCGCGTGGAAAGCCGAGCATTCGGCTCAATCCGACCGTGTGCAAACCAGTTTTGCGTGCGGTTTGAAAGCTGGCACGAAACCTGTATTGGCTTTGGCGATGTCCGCCCGCCATGGGGTGGTTGGACAGGTGGCTCACCCAGGGGGGCCATAACAAATCAAAATGGAGAATAGACAATGGCAAAGATCGATCGCATGCTCGTGGGTGAATCCCTGGTGGGTGACGGTAATGAAGTCGCGCATATCGACCTGATTCTCGGACCGCGGGGCAGTGCCGCCGAGACCGCGTTCGCTACCGCGCTGACCAACAACAAGGACGGCTTCACCTCGCTCCTGGCCGTGGTCGCACCAAACCTGCTGTGCAAGCCGGCAACGGTCATGTTCAACAAGGTCACGATCAAGGGTGCCAAGCAGGCAGTGCAGATGTTCGGGCCAGCCCAGCGCGGCGTCGCCATGGCGGTGGCCGACAGCGTGGAAGATGGCACGATTCCAGCCGACGAGGCCGACAATCTGTTCATCTGCGTCGGCGTGTTCATCCATTGGCTGGCCGAAGACGACAAGAAGATCCAGGACTACAACTACCAAGCCGTGCGCGAGTCGATCAAGCGCGCCGTCAGCGGCTCGCCGACCGCTGCAGAAATGCTCGCCAAGAAGGGCTCGGCTGCGCACCCATTCGCGCCTAACTGAGCGCTGCAGGTTACGCCCGGGGCGTTTTTGGGGGTATTCGAGCGGAAAGAAGCCAGGGCATGCCCTGGCTTTTTTGTTCGCCTGCCGCTGCTGCGCAAGAATGCGCATGCAAGATCGCGGCAATGTCAGCGCTTGTGACCGGGAACGAGTCCGGCGCCGATCAGGCTCAGCACCTCGGCGGAACTGCGGCCTTCGCTCGGTGTGCGTTCCAGCGCTGGGGCAGGGTTGCGGCTGCGCTCGATCATTACCCCGACACCGTCAACATTCGCAAACTTGCGCGGTTTGGTGATTCTCACCCGCACCCAGTGCGCACCGAATCGACCCAGCAGCATTGCAGCCACGCCCTCGGCAAAGGCTTCGAGGAGCTGGAATTCATGTTTGGCAAGCATCTCGGTCAGTGCAGCGTGCACCACGCTGTAATCGATGGTGTCGCCGATCCGGTCGGTGTCGCAGGCCAGGCTGCGCGGCAGGCCGGCGGCAAGATCGATGCGTAACGGCTGGGTCGAGTGCAACTCATCATGATGGATGCCGATCACGGTTTCGCCGACGAAACCGTCGATGAAGATGATGTCCAGCCCCTGGCCGGCAGTTTGTGCTTGTTCAGGGTTTTGCATGATGGGCACTTCCGACGACGGCCGGCTGGTTGGGAATGGGCTCAATGTGGGGTACTCCGGTGCGGGTTTTCGAGTCAGGGCGTATTGTGCATGTTTGATGTGTGTTTGAAGCGAAAAGCGCGCCAGAAAGCCGGCACGCGCCGCGGCTGGCTATAATGAATCTCAGGCAACGAATGGCGTATTGGCTCATGCCTGCGAGCATCGCGCTTGCGGCATGCTTGTTGCTGGCCCTACAGCGCAGCCGCTCCCGGCCATCGCTGGCTCGGACAAAGTCATTTTTTGCGCTGGTGCTGTGTGGCCAGCATCAATCTTCAGCGCCTCGAACGGCTTTATCATCGATGACTCAATCGGCCAATCCCGACAAGCCCGAATTCGGCAGTGACGAAACAGGCACCCGGCTTTCAATCGAACCCGAGCTCAACCCGTGGGTTGCGCGCGCGCATGACGAGATGCGACCCACCGGGGGTACAGCCGGTGAAGCGGCGCGCCGCAGCCGTTTCGCGTGGGCGGTGACCGGCTCCGGGCATTTTCTCGACGAGTGCATCGCGATGGCACTGCGCCTGCCGAACGTGGACCTGTTTCTGTCGGCCGCGGCCGAAGAGATCCTGCCGCTTTACGATTACCGGATTGCGCGCCTGCGCGAGCGGGTGAGGGTGTTTCGTGACAAGACCGCGAGCTCGGTGCCGGTCGGCATGCTGTATGACGACGTCTATCACACCGTGGTCGTGGCACCGGCGACCAGTAATACCGTGGCCAAGTGCGCATTTGGCATTTCCGACACCCTGCCCACCAACATCTTTGCTCAAGCCGGCAAGCTCGAGATCCCCGGTATCGTGCTCGCCTGCGATGTGCTGCCCGTGGTGGTGACCCGCAGCCCACGCGAATGGGTGGAGCTCAAGCCGCGCAACATCGAGCTCGAGAACGTTGAACGTTTGCGCCGCGTCGACTTCTGCACGGTGGTCGACGCACCCGCGACTCTCGAGGCAGCATTGCAACTGCGGCTCGACGCATTGAAGCTCACATGGAACACATCCTCTTCCTGACCGGCCGACTCGCGCAGCACAGCCTCGAGCGGGTGCTCGCAGAGCTCGCGCCGGCACCGTTCTCATGGGAGGTGCGCGAGATCGGCCTGCAGGTGGCCGGGCTGATGACGGCCGACATGGTGCGGCGCCGGGTCGAGCGACCACAGGGGGTCGACCGCATTCTGGTGCCGGGTAGATGCCGTGGCGACCTCGACGCCCTGAGTGCGCACTATGGCATTCCGGTCGAGCGCGGCCCGGACGAACTCAAGGATCTGCCACGCCACTTCAACCGCGCTGCGCGTGCCGCCGACCTGTCGCGCCACGACACGCTGATCTTTGCCGAGATCGTCGATGCGCCGCGCCTGTCGGTCGAGGCCATCGTTGCGCGCGCCCATGCGCTGCGTGCAAGTGGTGCCGACGTGATCGACCTCGGTTGTCTGCCGGCGACACCGTTCGCGCATCTCGCCGAGAGCGTTGCGAGCCTGAAGTCAGAAGGCTTCGAGGTCAGCGTCGATTCGCTCGATACGGATGACCTCCTGACCGGTGCGAACGCCGGTGCGCAATATCTGCTGAGCCTGCGTCCCGACGCCTTGTGGGTGGCCGACGAAGTGGCTGCGATACCGGTCCTGATCGCGCGAGAGCCGTCCGACGAGGCCTCGCTCGAGGCGTCCATCGAGCACATGCTGGCGCGCGGCAAGCCCTTTCTGGCCGATGCGATTCTCGATCCGATTCCGTTCGGCCTGCTCGAGTCGCTGTGCCGCTACAAGCGCCTGCGCGAGCGTCATCCCGATATCGCGATCATGATGGGGGTGGGCAACGTCACCGAGCTCACCGAGGCCGATACTAGCGGAATCAACGCGGTGTTGTTCGGTATCGCGGCCGAGTTGCGGGTGGCGGCGGTGCTCACCACCGAGGTGAGTGGGCATGCGCGCCGCGCCGTGCGCGAGGCCGATGTCGCAAGGCGGGTCATGTTTGCCGCACGTGAAACCCAGTCGCTGCCCAAGGGGATCTCCGACGACCTGATGACGGTGCATGCCAAGCGCCCGTTTCCGGATTCGGAAGCGGAAATCGCCGAAACCGCCGCCCAGGTGCGCGACCCGAATTTCAGGGTGCAGGTGTCGGCGGCCGGCATTCATGTTTACAACCGCGACGGCCACCATGTCGATTCGGACCCGTTTCGCTTCTTTCCCCGGCTCGGGCTTGAAAACGATGGTGGTCATGCCTTTTACATGGGCGTGGAACTCGCCCGCGCCGAAATCGCCTGGACCCTCGGCAAACGCTATGTGCAGGACCAGCCGCTCGGCTGGGGCTGCGCGGCCGACGCCCCCGTGCAGGATCTGCTCAACCAGTGCGCACCCGGGCCGACCAAGAGCCGCCGCAAGCGTGGCCCCGATACCCGGCCCGACGAAACAGGACCCGCAAACGATGATTCATGAAACCGTGGTCAGCACACTGTCGCCGGACGGCGTGCTGCATCTCGCCCCGATGGG
>JAEUNS010000328.1 GCA_016790005.1 Zoogloeaceae bacterium | reverse complement strand
GGTCATGCCAGAACTCAGGCCAAAAGAGGGCCGGCTTTGCCATGAGCTGAGCCGGGAGTGTGGCGGGCGTGGCGTTTTCTGCGTCCATGTCGTCGGTTCCTTAGCGGATACGCCGACATGTGGCCTTTATGTCGGCGCATTAATTGATGCGCGCAACGACATTCTGATTTACTGGGGTTTATTCACTTTCTTCGTAATTGTCGGAAATAATATGAGAGGTTACGCCGAGTCTTTACGCCTACCCAGTCGCTACGCCTAATCTCGATGGTGTAGTGAAAACCGAAATAATCGCGATGGCGACAGAACAGCGTTATCGACTGATGCATTCCGCCCTTTTTTGCGATTGGCTCGTACGGTGGAAGGGGCATCCAGTTTGCGCGCGACCGTTCAAGCATCGCCTCGAAAGATGTTGCGCTGGATAGCCCCCCGACGGCCATTATGACGTCCTTGGCGCGACGGTCGCCAACGCCGGCACTGGTCAATATTTCCAGGACGCCGATGATTCTGGCTTGTCGCAAGAGGTCGGGTTTTGTTCCGCGCCTTTTCGGTTCGTATCCGTCAATGACCGACTGAAGGTCCTCGACCGAGATAAGCCCTTTCTGGAGCGCGTGCGCTATGTCTGAGCGGGTGAGAGTCTTCATCTGTAATGGCCCCTCGTCACTGGCCGACGATGCGCTTCAGTTCATCGGCCCATGCTTTTGTTGCCTCGATCCGCTCGGCCTCGTAGTCGTGCCGGTTGTAGGTTTGCAGCACGCCCCCCAAGGTGTGATTGAGCAGCTTCTCGACCACATGCGGCGCAACAGCCAGGCCCGCCACGCGAGTGGCGAACGTTCGGCGCAAGTCGTGCGGCGTCCATGTGACTTTTGCTGTGTTCTTGAGCCGGTGCTGTACTGCGGTGTTGCTTCGATGCTCGAACAGGTAAATTTCCGATCCGCCGATCTGCTCGCGTGCAAGGCCGGTCACATACACCCAATGAGGCTTTGAGCTCTTGTTCTCGGGAATGTGGAGGATGTCGTCATCAAGGTCCGTGTACCGCGCGCTCTGGCCTTAGCTGATGCGTAGCCCGGTCATGAGCAGGAAGCGCAGCAGGGGACCGTGAGCGTGCTTGTCTGCCCATAGCGCGCGGATTTCCTCGTCCGTAAGCACGCGCTCCCGGCTCTTTTCCTCACCACCTACCGCGCGCGTCGTGGTGCGCTCCAGCGGGTTCCGCTCGATGTATCCGCGCTCGACCGCGTAATCAAGCGCGAGTCTCCAGTTTGCAAGGCAGCGATTCGCAGCGACGGGTGAAGCATCGGCGTATTCCGACAGCAGACCCACCAGCCGCGCGGCCGTCAGCGAAGATAGCCTGTCGTTGCCCGCCCACTGCTTACCCTTGCCGACATAGACGGCGATGTTCCTTACCGCCTTGTATCGAGGAATGATGCGGCGCTCGAACCACTCATCCAGCAGGGCGCCGAAGCCGACCGACTCGGGAAGATTTTTCCCTGATAGTGTGGAGGCCTTGACGCGCGCCTCGGCCAGCGACACGGCCGGCCAATCGCCCAGGTTGCGCGTTTTCCACGATCCGCCCACGCGAGTTCGGAATAGCCAGTTCTTGCGCCCGCTCGGGTAGCATCTCAGGTATAAACCGCGATCATCTCCGACTAACTTTTCCTTGTCGGGCGGCGCCATGCGCTTGATGCCTGTCTCGGTTAGTGCCATATCGTTATCACTCCGTTATCGATAACGACAGTTTAACCGATATTTGTCTAGTGATAACTGAGATTTAAACCAATAAAAACAGGGTACATACACATGAAAAGAGTGTTATTTGTCTGCACCGGCAATATCTGCAGGTCGCCCACGGCTGAGGGGGTGGCACGGGTACTGATCGCGCGGCGCGGCCTGGATGGCTTGATCGAGGTCGATTCGGCCGGAACCGAGGGCTACCATGTGGGGGCTGCACCGGACCCGCGGGCGCGCAAGATTGCCCTCAAGCGGGGCTACGACCTGTCCTCGCTACGCGCACGCAAGCTCGAGGTGCCGGACTTTCAACGCTTCGATCTGGTGCTGGCGATGGACGAGGGGCACCTCGAGATCATGGAGCGTTTGTGTCCGCAGGTTTATCGGCCAAAGATTGCGCTGTTCATGCGCTATGCGCGCACGCATCGGCGCACGGACGTGCCCGACCCCTACTATGGTGGCGATGCAGGATTCGAGGCGGTGCTGGATTACTGCGAGGATGGTGTGGAAGGCTTGCTGGATACCCTCAAGCCCGAGTGATACGCCATCGAACGGCCATGAGGCCGTCCGATGGGGCTTGCAGGCGTTGCTCAGAGGCTGGGCGGCGTCTGATGGTTGGCGGTTTCAACCTGCTGCAGCGGCTCGCTGACGATGACCGGCGCGGCCTTGCGGCGACGCCCCAGGCGCGGCGTTTCGCTTTCAGCCGGTGTCTCGCTCGCCACCTTGTTGCGGTCGGTTTCGATCAGGATCAGGCCGCTTTCGGCGGCTACCCGACCGAGATCGAGCGGCTCCGCCTTTGTTGCCACAGGCGCTTGAGTTTCGACCGCTACTTCGACCAGTGGTGGTTCGTCGATCGGTTCCGGCTCGATCTGTGCCTGCTCCGCGACCGCTTGCGCGGCAAGTTCGACCGGCTGTGCTTGCTCGGGCACCGCAGCCGGTTCCGGAATCGTCGGGTGCAGAAGCTCTGCGCTGCCTTCTGCAGCATTCGGGGCAAAGACGGTTTCGGTTGAGGTCGGCAGCGTCTCTTCGGTTTCAGCCAGATTTTCAGCTTTTACCGCTTCTTCGGGTTCAAGCGCAAGCACTGGCGGCTGTTCGCCGAGCGCTGGCTGTGCCCGGGCTTCGACCTCTGTTTGCTGTTCGGTTACGGGCTCGGCTGACAGCGCCGGTTCGCTCACCACCGCAGGCTCGATTGCTGCGGCCACTTCGGTAGCCACAAGAGCTGTGGTTTCCACGGCCGACTCAGGCTGTGTCGACGCGTCGACTTCGGTCACCGCCAGGGGCTCGGCGCTTGCGATCATCACCGGCAGCGGCGCTTCGGCGGCCTCTGGCGTGACGTCGACCGACTTTCCGAGTGCGACCGGCAAAGGTGCTGACTCCTGTGCCGGAGCGTCGGCCGCTTTGGCGGTGGCAGTTGCGCCCTGCGGCGCGGCATCGGCACTGTCTTCAATGCCTTCGCCCGTCTCTGCATCGAGGGCCTGCTGCTCGCCGTTCACGCCTTGCGCGTCGTCGCCGCGACCACCGCGACGGCCGCGACCGCGGCGGCGGCGCTTGGGTGTCGTTTCAGTTTCGGCGCCGGGCTCAGCGTCGGATTGAACAGCTTCGAGCGCGGCTGCCGGTTCGGCAAGCGTCTCGGGGCTGGTGACTGCGGCAAGTGGCGCAAGTGTGGAGGCTGCAATCGTTTCAAGCGCTTCTTCGGGCTTGTTGCCGCGCTTTTCACCGCGTCCGCGGCGGTTGCGCCCTTGGCCGGATTCGCGATCCTGTGCA
>JAEUNS010000306.1 GCA_016790005.1 Zoogloeaceae bacterium | reverse complement strand
GACTTGGCGCCGGCCTTGTAGCCCGCGTATTCGTCGGCATAGCGCAGCGCCAGCGCCTTGAGGTCGATGCCGTGGGCTACATCCGCCGGATCGGCGAGCGGCGTGTCGCGAAACTGCTCGATCAAGAACTGCACCCCCTCGAAGCCATTGCCGCCATGGGCGAAGCCGGTATGGGTCAGAAATCCGGTGAGCGCCTTGTTGAGTTGCACCCGTTGCGGCGTCTCGGGGCCGTCCGCCGACACCGCGCCCTTTGCACCCTGGGCCGAGATCGTACCCGGGCCGTTGGTCAGCAGGATGCCAAGCAGGGTCTGGAGTGCGAACAGGTCGGCCGCCTCGGGTGTGCGCCCCAACAAGGCGCGATAGGCGACCTCGGTCATCGACACTTCGCCCAGCAGGCGTTCGGTTGTGAGCCCGCAGAAACCCTCGGCCGAATGTGCCTCGACCGGTGCCGATGCACCGATGACGGTACCGAACAGGCGGAACCACCAGGGTAGCGTCTCGACGGTGATTCGCGACACCCGCTTGCGCATCAGCGGGCCCCAGGCGAGCGTGGTGGTGGTGGCGGCAAGCACCGCGTCGGCACTCACATGACTACCCAGAGAGCGCAGGTAGCGCACGAACACCGAGCGGGCAACGCGTGCTTCGAGCCCGGCCAACATGGCCTCGGCGCGCGGATCCGGCGTGTCGCTGGCTACCAGTGCACCCAGCGCCTGATCGTCGCACAGGGAGGCGAGATTGAAGCCCTGATCAAGCGCATCGCGCAGTCCAGCCGCGGCAAACGCCTCGATGAACGCAGCCGCGATCCGGCCGGCGCGTTCGGCCCGCAAGGGGCCCACGATCGAGGTCGCCGCGGCAATCACGCTGTTCGGCGCATTGCCGGCTTCGCGCGCAGCCTGGGCCGCGGCCAGCGCCGGGTCGCCATACAGATTCACACACGCACCGAGGGCGACGTTGACCAGCTTGCGATCATTCTCGCCGCCCGGCTCGTGCAGCAAGGCCAGGTTGATATTCGCCTCCAGCGGCAGACGTGCCGCCTCGAGTACGCTGGTGCCGTAGAGGCTTGAGACCTGGGTGGCGGGGTCCATCTGCGATGCGCCCGAGGCATCCTTGAGCGCCTCGCGCGGAAACACCGCGCCCACCTGCTTTGCCAGCACCTCGATCTGCTTGCGATAGGGCTCGTTGGCGGCCACCACCGGCAGGTCGATGCGCGGCGGCAGGCTCAGCCCCATGTTGGCGCCGAACCAGGGTTTGAGCTCCATCGTGCCTTCAGGTTCGAAGTCGGGAAGGGTCGCGTTGGCGCGCATCACCGCTGTCAGCGCAGCCGGAATGTGGGCAATGTTGGTGACGAGCGCCCCCTTGGCCGAAAACACCGGGTTTTCTGGCGTGAAGATGTCATCGACGCCAAACTTGTCCTTGAACCACTGCTCCTTTGCGGCGGCGTCATCCTGCCCGCCGGCCATCGCGCCGGCATGGCCGACCGCGCGGGTGAGCTTGGCCTTCCAGCGCCCGACCACGCAGGCGACCACCGGCTTGGTGAATTCGGCGTCGCGCTCATAGTAACCCCCCGGCTCGCAGTAGAGCACCGCGGCCTTGCTGCGCGCATCGTTGGCCAGCGCAAACGCAAACTCCGGGGCCGAATAGTGGATGTAGACATCCTTGCCGCTCGACACCAGCGTGGTCGTGCCCCAGCCGGCCATACGCAAATATTGCGCGATGGTGGTGGTAAAACCGCCGGAGTTCGACAGGATCGCGATCGAGCCGCGCTTGAGCGTATCGCCCGGGTTGTCACCTCCCAGCGCACCGCCGATACGCACCTGGTTCCACGAATCCGCGACGCCCAGGCAGTTGGCGCCGAAGATGTCGATGCCGTATTGCTGCCCCATAGCGCGGATTTCGCGCGCGTCATGCACCGCAATCTTCTCGGTGATGATGAAGATCTTCTTCAGCTCCGGATTCACCCGAATCAGTTCCGCGACCCCGTCGCGTGCGGCCGAGGGCGGCAGATACACCACCCCGCAGTTGAAGCGGTGCCCGTCGTCCAGGCCTTCGCGCACGCTGTTGTACACCGGAATATTTCCCAGCGCCGTTTCCAGCACCTGGCCGCGCCGG
>JAEUNS010000283.1 GCA_016790005.1 Zoogloeaceae bacterium | reverse complement strand
GCCGCGCGAGGCGGCGACGAACGGATTGGCGAAGCGCCGGCGGTACTCCTCCGTGCGCGCCTCGATCTTGGCGGCGTCGCCCATGTCGGCGCGGAAGATGATCTCGACCGCACCCTTGGGGCCCATCACCGCGATCTCGGCGCTCGGCCAGGCGAAGTTCACGTCGCCCCGCAGGTGCTTGGACGACATTACGTCGTAGGCGCCGCCGTAGGCCTTGCGGGTGATCAGCGTGACCTTGGGCACGGTGCATTCGGCGTAGGCATACAACAGCTTCGCACCATGCTTGATGATGCCGCCGTATTCCTGGCTGGTGCCGGGCATGAAACCGGGCACATCGACCAGCGTGACCACCGGAATGTTGAACGCATCGCAGAAACGCACGAAGCGCGCCGCCTTGATCGAGCTCTTGATGTCGAGGCAACCGGCCAGCACCAACGGCTGGTTGGCGACGATGCCGATCGGCGAGCCTTCCATGCGGGCGAAGCCGATGATGATGTTCTTGGCGTAGTCGGGTTGCAGTTCGAAGAAGTCGCCGTCATCCACCATCTTGACGATCAGCTCTTTCATGTCGTAGGGCTGATTCGGGTTGGCCGGCACCAGGGTGTCGAGCGAGTGGTCAAGTCGGTCTGCCGGGTCGATGGCGGGAATCGCCGGCGGCTTCTCGCGGTTGCTCGACGGCAGATAGCCCACCAGCCGACGGGTCATCATCAGGGCTTCGACATCGTTCTCGAAGGCCAGATCGGCCACGCCCGACTTGGTGTTGTGGGTGACCGCACCACCCAGTTCTTCGGCAGTCACTTCTTCATGGGTGACGGTCTTGACGACTTCCGGGCCGGTCACGAACATGTAGCTCGAGTCCTTCACCATGAAGATGAAGTCGGTCATGGCCGGGCTATAGACCGCCCCGCCGGCACACGGCCCCATGATCAGCGAAATCTGTGGCACCACGCCCGAGGCGAGCACGTTGCGCTGGAACACGTCGGCATAGCCACCGAGCGAATCGACCCCTTCCTGGATACGCGCCCCGCCCGAGTCGTTGAGCCCGATCACCGGCGCACCGACCTTCATCGCATGGTCCATGACCTTGCAGATTTTCTCGGCATGGGTCTCCGACAGCGAACCGCCGAACACGGTGAAATCCTGCGAGAACACGAACACCAGGCGACCATTTACGGTGCCATAGCCGGTGACGACGCCATCGCCCGGAACATGCTCCGCGTCCATGCCGAAGTCGGCACAGCGGTGCTCCTTGAACATGTCCCATTCCTCGAAGCTGTCGTCGTCGAGGAAGAGTTCGATACGCTCACGCGCGCTGAGCTTGCCCTTGGCATGTTGCGCGTCGATACGCTTTTGCCCGCCGCCCAAGCGGGCCTTGGCACGTTTTTCGTCAAGCTGACGAATGATGTCTTGCATACCCGTGGTTTCCTCTAGTGATTCAAGCGATTGTGTTGATTACCAAAACGATTCATCTCTTGCAGTCCCAACATTCATGCACCACGGCGGCTCGGCGAAGACTCTTCGGCCAGCGCCAGCAGGCGCATCGCTGCAACCGAGGCAGTGGTGTCACCGCGCTCGACCGATGCCGCGAGCATCGGCAAAGCTTCCCGTACTTGCTGGTGGCCCCGAAAACGACTGCGCAGCCCGGCATCGATCAGCTCCCACATCCAGGCCGAGGCTTGGTGCCGGCGCTTTGCGTCGAATTCGCCCGACGCGGTCAGCGTCTCGCGATAACGCAGCACCGTGTCCCAGAACTCGGCCACGCCCTCCTTGTGCAGCGCCGACAGCGTGAGCACCGGCACGGCCCAGTTCGGGCTCATCGGGCGCAACATGTGCAGCGCGGTCCGGATCTGCGACTTTGCCCGCGTTGCCGCAGCCGGATCGATATCGGCCTTGTTGATCACGATGAGGTCGGCGATCTCCATGATGCCCTTCTTGATCGCCTGCAGGTCATCGCCTGCATTGGGCAACTGCAGCAGGCAGAACATGTCGGTCATGCCGGCAACCGCGGTTTCGGACTGCCCGACACCAACCGTCTCGACGATGATCACATCGAAGCCCGCCGCCTCGCACACCAGCATGGTCTCGCGGGTCTTCGCCGCCACCCCGCCCAGGCTGCATGAGGACGGGCTGGGCCGGATGAAGGCAGCCGGATTCTGGCTGAGCAACTCCATGCGGGTCTTGTCGCCCAGGATCGAGCCGCCGGTCACGGATGACGAGGGGTCCACCGCCAGCACGGCGATACGCAGCCCCTGCTCGATCAGGTACAAGCCGAGTGCCTCGATGAAGGTCGACTTTCCGACACCGGGCACCCCCGAAATACCGACCCGGATCGCCCCGCCGGTATGCGGCAGCAAAGCCTCGAGCACTTGCCGCGCCCGCGCCTGATGGTCTTCGCGGGTGGACTCGATCAGCGTGATCGTCTTGGCGAGCGGGCGCAGCTGGCGCGCGAGCACGCCAGCGACCAGCACCTGGTCGGCTGATTGCACTGACACGATCAGTCTTTCCCCC
>JAEUNS010000238.1 GCA_016790005.1 Zoogloeaceae bacterium | reverse complement strand
ACACCCTGAAAAAGCGCTCGGAGTTTTTCGAAAGGGTAGCTCTGTAGTCGTTCGAGATCTGGATTCACGCTGGATCGAATACGCATAACAAAAGATTTCAGGCTTGTCGGCCCGTTGGCGGCAGATGGTATCATGCCGCGCAACCTGAAGCCCCGAACCCTGAAGTACTGACGTGCGTCTTTCCAAGCTCAAACTCGCCGGTTTCAAGACCTTCGTCGACCCCACCACGGTGCTCACACCCGGCAATCTCGTTGGCGTGGTCGGGCCGAATGGGTGCGGCAAATCAAACATCATCGATGCGGTACGCTGGGTGCTGGGCGAGACCCGTGCGAGTGCGCTGCGTGGCGAGTCGATGCAGGATGTCATCTTCAACGGTTCAACGACCCGCAAGCCGGTTTCGCGCGCCAGCGTCGAGCTGGTGTTCGACAACGCCGAGGGCAAGGCAGCGGGCCAATGGTCGCGGTATGCCGAACTTGCGGTTAAGCGGGTGCTCGACCGCAGCGGCGACTCGACCTACTACATCAACGGAACCCAGGTCCGGCGTAAGGATGTGATCGACCTGTTCCTGGGTACCGGTCTGGGCCCCCGCGCCTACGCGATCATCGAGCAAGGGATGATCTCGCGCATCATCGAGGCCCGGCCCGAAGAGATCCGCGGCTTTCTCGAAGAGGCCGCCGGCGTCACCAAATACCGCGAACGGCGCAAGGAAACCGAGAGCCGCCTGTCCGACGCCCGCGACAACCTCGCCCGGCTCGACGATATTCGCATCGAGCTCGGCGAGCGGGTCGAGCGGCTCGAGGTGCAGGCGGCCGTCGCCGCGCGCTTTCAGACCCTCAATGCTGCGCATGTCGAACGCCAGCAGCTCTTGTGGCTGCTCAAGCGCAACGAGGCCTTGTTCGAGCGTGACCGACTCTTGTCCGAGCTCAATGCGTTGTCGGCCCGAATGGAAGCCGACAGTGCCCGTTTGCAGTCGCTCGAATCGGCGCTCGAGCTGGCACGCGAAACCCATTTCGCGGCCTCCGAGGCGACCCATGTCGCTCAGACCGACCTGTTTGCGGCGAGCGCAGAGGTCAGCCGGCTCGAGTCCGAACTGAAGCACCTGGGCGAGGCCCGCAAACGACTGCTGAGCCGTATCGATGAACTCGAACGCGAGCGTCTGCACTGGGACGCGCGGCTAAGTGCGGGCGAGGCCGATCGGGCTCGCTGGAGTGAGCTGCTCGACAACGCACAGATGCGGGTAGTGCAGGCACAAGCGCGGCACGAAGAAGTTGCCGAAGCGGTTCCCGACGCCGAAGCTGCGCGGCACACGTCCGATGCGAAGGTCGCGGCAGCGCGCCGCGAGGTGGCGCAGACCGAACAGCAGCTCAGGGTCGAGGATGCCAACCGTGCCAGCGCGCTACGCGCCCTCGAAGCGCTGACCCAGCGGCGGACACGGCTCGAAAGCGAACGCGGAACCCTGAGCGGGCCGGACGAGCTTGCGTTGGCCCAGTCCGAGGCGCGTACACAGTCTCTCCAGGCGCAACTCGAAGCCCTGCAGGACACCCTCGCGGAGCTTCAGCAAGACCAGCCCGCTGCGCAAGCTGCGCTCAAAGCGGCGCTCGAACATGAACGCAGCACTCAGCGCAGGCTGACGGAGTTGCGTGCGCGCCGTGATGCCTTGGTGCAGATTCAGGCGCGGGTCCAGAGTCAGGGCCGTCTGGGCGACTGGCTGAAGCGTCATGGGCTCAGCGATCTTGCGCCTCTATGGCGCTCGATCCAGGTCGATCCGGGCTGGGAGCGGGCGATCGAGGCAGTGCTGCGCGAGCATCTGGCAGCGCTGACCGGAGCGCTCGGTGCTGCAACGCTTGCCTTGCTCGACGATGCGCCCCCCGACTCGCTCGCATTGATCCTGCCTTCGGATGGTGCCCCCGATTGTTTGCCGGGCAACGCCATTCCCGACGGTTCGGTGGCACTGCTCGACCGCGTCTCGGTAACCGATCCCGCGTTGCGCAAGGTTGTGGCCGAGTGCCTAAGGGGCTGTTTTACGGTGGAGTCGCTCGAAGATTGGGTGGAGCGCCGAAGCTTGTTGGGCGAGGGCGTCAGGCTGGTGAATCCGCGCGGACAAGTATTGAGCCGCCACAGCCTGGTGCATTTTGCCGCCGATGACCGAACCCATGGGGTGATGGAACGCCAGCGTGAAATCGATGGGCTCGCCCAAACCCAGCGGGCGCTCGACGACGAGGCCCATGCTGCGCATGAAGCGCTGCTCACCGCCGAAGCGCATGCACACGAACTGCAGGAGCGAAGCGCGGCCGCACGGCGCGAGCTTCAGCTTGCCCAGCAGCAGTTTCACGACGAGGAAGTGCAACACCTCAAGCTCAGCCAGGCGCGACAGCGCTTCGAAGAACGTAGCGCACGCCTGGCGGGCGATCTTGATGATCTGGCGCGCCTCGAGGCAGTCGAGCGCGAGCATCTCGCCCGCGCCGAAACCGAGCGTGCCCGTTGCGCGGAGCTGACGGAGTTGCAGCGCGAGCGTCTCGACGCCGCAACCGAGATGTTCACTGAGCATGACCACCAGTTGCGCGATGCGCGTTCGCTAGAGCAAGCAATGGCGAGAGAGTTGCAGGAAGCCCGCTTTTCGGAACGCGAATGCAGCACCAAGCTCGAGGACATCGTGCGCAACTTGCAACTGGCGGGTGAGCAGATCGCGCGCATCATCGGCGAGTCCGAACAGCGCGAACAGGAGCTTGAGGCGACCTCTGGTGAGCGGACCAACGTGGCGCTGCAGGAGGCGCTGCACCTGCGTCAGGCACGTGAAGCGGCGCTGGCCGTATGTCGCGACGCCCAGGAACAAGCAGCAATGGGCCTGCGCGAGACCGAAGAGCTCAGGCTCGCGACCGAGCAGCAGGCGGCACCGGCGCGCGCCCGGGTGGGTGAGTTGCGTCTGGCCGTACAGGCCTCGGATCTTGCGTCCCAGCAGTTTGCTGAACGACTGGTCGAAGCCAACGCCGACGAAACCGCATTGTTACCGTTGGTGACAACCGATCTCAAGGAAACGACCTTGCAACGCGACGTTGCCAGGCTCGCGCGCGAGATCGCCGAGCTCGGCCAGGTCAATCTGGCTGCGCTGGATGAATTGAAGTCATCACAAGAGCGCAAGCACTATCTCGATGCGCAGTATGACGATCTGATGCAGGCGATTCTCACCCTCGAAGATGCGATAAGGCGCATCGATCGCGAGACGCGCGAACAATTGCAGGAGACTTACGACACCGTAACCCAACATTTCAGCATGCTTTTCCCGCAACTGTTCGGCGGCGGGCAGGCGCGCCTGGTGCTCACCGGCGACGAAATTCTCGATGCTGGCATCCAGATCGTCGCGCAACCGCCGGGCAAAAAGAACACCTCGATTCACCTGCTGTCGGGTGGCGAAAAGGCCCTGACCGCAATCGCACTCGTGTTCGCAATGTTTCAGCTCAACCCGGCCCCATTCTGCATGCTCGACGAGGTCGATGCACCTTTGGACGATGCGAATACTGAGCGATACTGTCAGATGGTCAAGCGCATGTCGTCGCAAACCCAGTTCGTGTTCATCAGTCACAGCAAGATCACGATGGAGATCGCCCAACAACTGGTGGGTGTGACGATGCAGGAGCAGGGCGTGTCGAGGGTAGTGGAAGTCGATATTGAAGAGGCGCTGCGGCTGGCGGATCCGGTGGCAGCGTGATTACAGGAAATCAAATGGATAGCGAATTGCAGATTGGGTTGGTGGCCTTGGGTGTGGCCGCCGTGGTTGGGATCATTGCCTACAACAAGTGGCAGGAACGCAAGCAGCGCAAGCATGCGGAGCGCACCTTCCGTTCAGATCATCGCGATGTGTTGCTTGACCCGCAAGAGCCTTCCGAAGGCGCTGCGCGCGAACGTTCCGAACCTCAATTCGGGGCCGACCGGGTTGAGCCGGTCGAGCCCCACGCGAGCGCAAGTCAGGTCGGCAAGGGAAGCGGCAGGCACACGACACCCGGTGTACCCGAACAGGTCGATACCCGGGTCGATTGCGTCATGCATATCGAGTCGATCGAGGCGCTCGATGTGCAGCGTTTGTGGACGGCACAACGCGAGACGCTTTCGGAGTTGCAGCGGACGGTGCGCTGGTTCGGGTTCGATGATGCGGCCAATATCTGGCGACCGCTTACGGCGCATAGCGCAGGGTTCTTTCACTGGTTCTGCGCGGCCATGCAGATGGTCAATCGTCGCGGCGCGATCAATGATCAGGACTATGAACTGTTCTCAAACGGCGTACAGCGGGTTGCCGACCAGTTTCTTGCCGTGCCGGCAAATCTGCCTGCGCGGGCCGTGTCGCTGAACGCGGCGGCAGAGATCGATCGATTCTGCGCCGCGGTCGATGTTCAGGTCGGGGTCAATATCGTGAGCCAGAATCAGCCTTTCGCCGGCACCAAGGTCAGGGCCCTGGCCGAAGCGAGCGGCATGACCATTGGCGAGGACGGGGCCTTTCATGCGCAGGATGAAGAGGGACGGGTGCTATTCTCGCTCGCTAACCTAGAGCCGGGGCTGTTCGCGGCGTCCGAGATGCGCAATCTTCACACCAGCGGTATCACGCTCGTGATCGACGTTCCGCTGGTCGCCGATGGCGTGGTGGTATTCGACCGGATGATGCGTCAGGCGAACCAGATGGCCCATTCGCTCGACGGAAAGGTGGTCGACGACAACCGTGCCAGCTTTGGCCCTGAATCGGTAGCCCTGATTCGCTCGCAGATCCAGCAGTTTCAGGCGAAGATGAATGAGGCCGGGGTACCGGCGGGCGGCTCACTCGCAATGCGCCTGTTCTCGGCATGAGTACAGCGGGCGTCGATGTCGTGCAGCGCGTTCAGACGCTGCGCGATGAGATCAGGCGTCATGAGCATGCGTATTATGTTCTTGATGCGCCGACGATACCGGACGCAGAGTATGACCGCCTGTTTGCCGAGTTGCAGACCCTAGAGCAGACGCACCCTGAGCTCGCCTCTGCCGAATCACCCACCCAGCGGGTCGGCGGCGCGCCGATGCCGGAGCTCGCAGCGGTTCGCCATGGCGTTCCGATGCTGTCGATTCGCACCGAGACCGATACGACCGCCGCCGGTGTCGTGAATTTCGATACCCGGGTGCGCAATGCACTCGGGTTGAAGCCGGAGGATCCGCCGGTTGCGTATCAGGGTGAGCTCAAGTTCGACGGTCTCGCGATCAGTCTGCGCTACGAGCATGGTGTGTTGGTACGCGCCGCAACTCGCGGAGACGGAGAGACTGGCGAAGACGTCACCCATAACGTGCGCGCGATCCGCCAGATTCCGCTGGTGCTCGAAGGCCGCGCGCCGGCCCTGATCGAGGTGCGCGGCGAGATCTACATGCGCCGCGACGACTTCGAGGCGCTCAATGCACGGGCCCGCGCCACCGATGAACAGGTGTTCGTCAATCCCCGCAATGCCGCGGCGGGTGCGGTTCGCCAACTCGATCCGCGCGTTTCGGCCCGTCGTCCGCTGTCGTTTTTCGCCTATGGCCTGGGTGAGCAGGCCGGCTTCGAGTTGCCGGAAACCCATTCCGGCTTGCTCGACCAGTTCGCCCGCTTTGGCCTGCCGGTGTGCGAGCATCGCGTGCTTGCGCTGGGGCCGGAAGGGCTGATTGCCTTCCATGACCGGATTTCCGCATTGCGCGGCACGCTGCCTTATGACATCGATGGGGTTGTCTACAAGGTTGACCGGATCGACCTTCAGCGCCAGCTTGGCTTCGTGACCCGCGAACCACGTTGGGCCGTGGCGCACAAGTATCCCGCTCAGGAAGAGATCACCCGTCTCGTCGATATCGATGTGCAGGTCGGTCGTACCGGTGCGCTGACGCCAGTGGCGCGCCTGGAGCCGGTTTTCGTCGGCGGGGTGACCGTCACCAACGCAACCCTGCACAATCAGGACGAGATCGACCGCAAGGATGTACGCATCGGTGACTGGGTGATCGTCCGGCGCGCGGGTGACGTGATTCCCGAAGTGGTGGCGCCGGTGCTGGCGCGACGCGAGGGAGATCCACCGCGTTTCGATCTGTTGGCGAAGTTTCCGCTGTGCCCGGTGTGCGGCTCACATGTCGTGAGGGGCGAAGACGAGGCCGTCGCACGTTGCACCGGTGGGCTGTTTTGCCCGGCCCAGCGCAAGCAGGCGTTGCTTCACTTTGCCGGTCGGCGTGCGATGGATATCGAGGGCCTGGGCGACAAGGTGGTGGATCAACTGGTCGATGCGGGCATCGTCAAGTCGCCGGTCGATCTCTATCGACTCGGGGTGCTGGCGCTCGCCAGCCTGGAGCGCATGGGTGAGCGATCCGCTCACAATCTGCTGGCGGCCATCGAGAAGAGTCGCAGGGCCACGCTGGCGCGAGTCATCTTCGCGCTCGGCATTCGCAATGTCGGCGAAGCGACGGCCCGCGACCTCGCCCGCCACTTCGGCAGCCTCGATGCACTCGTCGCGGCCGATCTCGAGAGTCTTCAGCAAGTGCCGGATGTCGGGCCGGTGGTGGCAAAGTGCGTCGCCGAGTTCTTTGCAGAACCGCATAATTGCGAGGTCATTGACCAACTACGTGCCTGCGGCGTGCACTGGGAGGAGGGGCCGCCGGGCTTCGTTCAGCAAGGCGTGGCAAGCGGCAAGACCTTCGTTCTTACCGGTACCCTGCCCACGCTGAGTCGTGATGAAGCCAAGGCGCTGGTCGAAGGCGCGGGCGGCAAGGTCAGCGGCTCGGTATCGAAGAAAACCGACTTCGTCGTGGCCGGAGCCGATGCCGGCTCGAAGCTCGAAAAGGCTTTAAGTCTCGGGGTCAGGGTCATCGCTGAGCATGAATTGCTCGCACTCATACAGACGGGCGCGCTGCCCACATCAAATCAGGGAGATTCTCAGGCATGAAGAAGGTTACCAAGGCGGTGTTTCCGGTCGCGGGCATGGGAACGCGTTTCTTGCCGGCGACCAAGGCGAGTCCCAAGGAGATGCTGCCTATCGTCGACAAGCCCTTGATTCAATACGCGGTCGAAGAGGCGGTTGCGGCGGGCATTACCGACATGATCTTCATCACCGGTCGAACCAAGCGATCGATCGAGGACCACTTCGACAAGGCTTACGAGCTCGAAACCGAACTCCAGGCCCGCGGCAAGAATGATCTGCTCGAGATTCTGCGCAAGACGGTACCGAAGGGCGTGAATTGCATCTACATTCGCCAGTCAGAGGCACTTGGGCTGGGCCATGCCGTTCTGTGCGCGTCCGCCGTGGTCGGAGACGACGAGCCCTTTGCAGTGCTGCTTGCAGACGACCTCCTCGACAATGGCGGGGGCGACTCGATCATGCAGCAGATGGTCGGCGTCTATAACTACAATCGTTGTTCGGTTCTGGGCACGATGAACGTTCCGCGCGAGGACACTCGCCAGTACGGCATTGTCAGCACCGAGGCGCGCGCCGGTGACGTGCATCGTGTGACCGGCATCGTCGAGAAGCCGAAGCCCGAAGATGCACCGTCCACCCAGGCCGTCGTGGGTCGCTATATTTTGACTCCGCGGGTGTTCGATCATCTACGTGCCCTCAAGCCCGGTGCCGGCGGCGAATTGCAACTGACCGACGCGATCGCTTCGTTGTTGCGTGAGGAGGCGGTGCTATCGTTTCAGTTCTCGGGGGTTCGCTATGACTGCGGATCGAAGCTCGGCTATCTGAAGGCCTCGGTCGAATTTGGTTTGCGCCATCCCGAAGTGGGCAAGGAATTCGCCGAGTATCTTGCAAACCGCTCGATCTGAACGGATCAAGGCTCAATGGATGATCGCAAGCTCAAGCCCGGGCGGCGCAGGGCACTTTGGGC
>JAEUNS010000207.1 GCA_016790005.1 Zoogloeaceae bacterium | reverse complement strand
GATCGACTCGAGGATGTCGGGCCCGCGCTCACGAAGGCCATCGACATGCAGATGAACGAGGGCAAGACCACCATCATCGAGATCATGTGCACCCGCGAGCTCGGTGACCCCTTCCGACGCGATGCTCTCGCAAAACCCGTCAGACTCCTCGATAAGTACAAGGACTACGTCTGACCAACCCTGGCCCATAGCCTTGCCCCCGGCGCTGCAGAGCATGCCGGGGGCAAGCCGACCGCCGCCAACCGGATACCGAAAAGATGAGCGCCCAGACCCTTTCACTGCTGCCGACTGCCGTTGCCGGTGCACGCAGGTTCCTGCCCGGGATCATGCTGTGCACCGTGATCGCCATCACTGCGGCCTTCGTTTCCGAGCACTACGGCGGTCCCAAATTCCTGTATGCGCTGCTGATCGGCATCGCATTTCATTTTCTTTCCGATAACGACAAGTGCATTCCCGGTATCGAGCTGTCGGCCAAGAAGCTGGTGCGGGTGGGCGTGGCCCTCTTGGGCGCGCGCATCGCCGTGAGCGATGTCACCGACCTGGGGCTGGCCGGCGTCGGCGCGTTGGTGGGCGCCGTGGTGCTGACGATCGGGTTCGGCCTGCTGATGGCGCGGCTGCTCGGGCTGCCGTCCATGCTCGGCCTGCTCTCGGGCGGCGCCACCGGCATTTGCGGCATCTCGGCGGCGATGGCGATCTCGGCCACCCTGCCGCAGACCAAAGAGAACGAACACTACACCCTGCTCACCGCGATCGGCGTGGCGACTTTGTCGACCGCGGCCATGATTCTCTATCCGCTGGTGGTTTCGGCCACCGGCATGTCGGTCGGTGAAGCCGGCATGTTTCTCGGCGGATCGATCCATGACGTGGCCCAGGTGGTGGGCGCCGGCTTCATGATCTCCCCGAGCGTGGCCGACGCGGCCACCCTCGCCAAGATGTTCCGGGTGGCGATGCTGGTACCGGTGGTGCTGGTGCTGGCGCTTGCGTTCCGCGCCGAGTCCGCCAGCACCCAGAGCAGCGGTAAGAAGGCACCATTGCTGCCCTTCTTCCTGGTTGCCTTTGCGGTGCTGGTCGCAATCAACAGCATGGGCTGGATCCCCGAATCGGCGGTTGCAGTCAGCTCCGAAGTCTCGCGCTGGTGCCTGGTGATCTCGATCGCCGCACTCGGCGTAAAGACCTCCTTCGAGAAACTCGCCGCCCTCGGATGGAAGCCGATCGCGCTACTCTCGAGCGAGACACTGTTCATCGCGTTCTACATGGTTTCGATCGTGTTCCTGACGCGGGTGATCTCGGGCTGATACGTCTTGCGCAATGGCCCGTGGCGAGCACCAGGGTCATTGCGTTCTGACGTTTTTATCGTTTCAGCGCGATTCCGACGACTAGAATTCAATCATGGGCAGACTCGGCAATCTGCCAGCAGCGAACTTCCGCCCGCTCCCAGCGAGACCACCCACCCAGACAGGAAACCAAGAGCCGATGAGCGCCAAGCCTAGCGGAACGATGTGGATGCAGTTCTTCCAGCGCTCGACCTCTCCCGGAATGAGCCTGCAGGGACAGATCCGACAGATGCTGGTTTCGGCGATTCTCGACCGCCAGTTGCCGCTCGACGCACCGGTTCCGTCCAGTCGTGACCTCGCGAGTCAGCTTGGCGTGGCCAGAAACACGGTCGTGATCGCCTACCAGCAGCTGGTCGACGAAGGTTATCTGTTGTCGCTCGAACGCAAGGGCTACTTCGTCAACCCGGAAATGCTCGAGGGCCGGGCGGCGCATCAGACCTCAACCCCCCTGGCCGAATCGGCAAGCGCACCCGACTGGCAGCGGCGCTTTCGCTTCCAGCCTTCGGCTCAGCGCAACATCCACAAGCGCCCCGACTGGCAGACCTACCCCTATCCGTTCATTTACGGCCAGTTCGACGCCAGGCTCTTTCCGACTGCAGACTGGCGCGAGTGCTGCATGAAGACGCTGAGCGTGCTCGAGATCAATGAATGGGCCCAGGACATGATTCTGCGCGACGACGAGTCGCTCGTCCGCCAGATCCGCACCCGGGTGCTGCCGCGTCGCGGGGTGTGGGCGTCGGACGACGAGATCGTGATCACCGTCGGCGCCCAGCAGGCGCTCTACATGCTGGCCGATCTGTTGCTAAGCCGCGATACGCCGGTGGGCATCGAAAATCCCGGCTATCCAGACGCCCGCAACATCTTCAGCAGCCGCAGCTCGCGCCTCATCAACCTGCCGCTGGACCAGGACGGCTTGATGGTCGGCCCGGCGCTGGAAGACTGCGATTATGTGTATGTCACCCCCAGCCACCAGTGCCCGACCACGGTCACCATGCCGATCGAGCGACGCGAGGCCTTGTTGCGCAAGGCCGAAGAAGCCGACTTCGTGCTGATCGAGGATGACTACGAGAGCGAGAACCGGGTCGAGGGCGAGGCGATGCCGACCCTGAAGAGTCTCGATCGCAACAACCGGGTGATCTATGTCGGCAGTCTGTCGAAAAGCCTCGCGCCCGGCTTGCGCATCGGCTATGTGGTCGGCCCGGCGGAGCTTATCCGCGAGCTGCGGGGCATCCGCCGCCTCAACCTGCGCCATCCGACGGCCTACATGCAGCGTGCATTCGCGCTGTTCCTGTCGCTCGGCCACCATGATGCGCTGCTGCGTCGGCTTTCGACCGCCCACCATGAGCGGGCGCAGCTTCTGTGTGCTGCGCTGGCTCGCCACCTGCCCGAGCTTGCGCACGTTCCGATTTCGGGCGGCTCATCATGCTGGGTGGTGGGACCACCCGAACTGAATGCCGAGAGACTGTCGCACGAGGCCGAGGCGCGCGGCGTGCTGATCGAGCCCGGCAGCGTGTTTTTCAGTTCCGACGATCCGCCTGCAAACTGCTTTCGACTTGGATTCTCCGCCATCGCCAACGATCGCATCGAGCCGGGCATCCAGGTGCTCGCCGAAGTCCTCCGCGGGCATCTTTGAGGCAGCTGAAGTATTTGTTTTTAATATGTTTTTGCTGGTCCAATCGATTCATCCAAACTGGTCCTACGCAGCACTCGGCACAGCGCCTAATCTACACCTCAGAGCAAGCCCGCAAGCCCCGGCACACGATATCCGCGGGGGCAGGTGATGGCGCCGAACCGACAAAAAACGACTATTGGAGACACCCATGAACCAGCCCGACGTCGACTTTCTGCAAGCCTTCAGTGATGCCTGGAACAAGCACGACCTGGAGGCTCTGATGAGCTTCATGGCCGACGAATGTTCCTTTCATGCGGTCGCCGGCCCCGATCTTCTTGGCCGCAGCTTCGTCGGACGCGACGCAGTACGCGAGGGCTTTCAGCTGGCCTGGCAGACCTTCCCCGATGCCGCCTGGCTCGACCCCGATCATTTCGTGGTGGGCAACCGCGGCGTGACCGAATCGACCTTCTGCGGCACCAAGGCTGACGGCACACGCATTGAGGCACGCATGGTCGACATCTTCACCTTTCACAACGGCAAGATCGCGGTCAAGAACGCCTACCGCAAGGATCGCCCGCCCGTATCCCGCGCCTGATGCCGGACTCGTCCGCCCAAACAGAGAGGAGTCCGAACATGAATGCGTCAGTCAACGAAGTGGCCGGCGTCGCCACCCCGGCAGCGGCGGCCTACGACCCGAGCTACGACCCGCTGGCCTCATTGACCCCGGGACACGGCCGCGAATACGCCCCAACCTACTGGATCGGCACCGCCGGCGCCCCACCCGAGGACGACGGGCCGATCACCCATGACATCGACGTGGACGTCGCGATCATCGGCTCCGGCTATACCGGGCTGACCACCGCGATCTTTCTCGCCCAGGAATATGGCATCAAGGCCACCGTGCTCGAAGCCAACCGCACTGCCTGGGGCTGCAGCGTACGCAACGGCGGTCAGGCGCAATGCGCGTCGGGCAGGCTGAAGCGCTCGCAGTGGATCAGCCGCTGGGGCGTCGACACCGCGCTCAAGATGCACCGCGAGTGCGTCGACGGCATGGAGAACTTCAAGGAACTGATCAAGGATATCGACTGCGACCCGCAACCGGGCGGACATCTCTACATCGCCCACCGCCCCAAGGTCATGCCGACGCTCGAGAAAGAAGCGCGCCTGCTGCGCGAGACCTTCAAATACGACGCGCGCATTCTCGATGCCGAAACGGTCAAGCGCGAGTATGTGGATGACCAGGAAGCCTGCGGTGCGATGCACGAGCCCGAAGGCATCGGCATCCATGCCGGCAAGCTGGCCTTCGGCTACCTCAGGAAGGCGCGCGCGCTCGGCGCAAAGGTGCACCCCGCGAGCCCGGTACAAGGCTGGGAGACCCGCAATGGTGTGCACTACCTGCGCACCCCGGGCGGTGTGGTGCGTGCCCGCGCCGTCGGTGTCGCAACCGGCGGCTATACCTCGAACAGCCTGCATCGCGAACTGAAGAATCGCCTGCTGCCGATCTTGTCGAACTCGATCGTGACCCGCCCGCTCACACCGGCCGAGATCGACGCGTGCAACTTCCGCACTCACCAGGTCATCACCGACACCCGGGTCTTGCGCCACTACTACCGCCTGATGCCGGACAACCGGGTACAAATCGGCAGCCGCAGCGCGATCTCCGGTCGCGACGCCCCGCAGAAGAAGTACGAGGAATTTCTGATCCGTGACCTACACCGCAAGTTTCCGGCGCTCGCGGGCATCCAGATCGACTATTCGTGGTGGGGCTGGGTCGATGTGAGCCACGACATGATGCCGCGCATCCACCAGCCGGACCCGACCCAGACCATCTACTACGCCCTCGGCTACGGCGGCAACGGCGTGATGTATTCGGCCCAGGCCGGACGGCGCCTCGCGCAATGGATCGCGGGCAAGGGGAGCGAACTGGATCTTCCGATCTTCACCTCGCGCCTGCCCTTCCCGAATATCCGCGAGATGGTCGAATCGCAGGCCTTCGCACCGTTTCGCCGTTTCGGACAACGCTTTCTGTACCGCTGGTATCACCTCAAGGACGAAGTCCTTTGAGCTCAGCGATCAGATGCGGCACCAGGGTGGACAGCATGCACCCGCAACATGCCGCCGCTTGAACACGCGGCAGCTCGACAAGGTTTCACCCGGCAACACCTGTAGAACCCAAGTAGAAAAGACCAATACCCTTCATTGAGGAGACAACGATGAAACTCAGAAAAACCGTACTGGTACCGTTCATTGCAGCCGCGACCCTTCTTTTCAGCGCGCCAGCGGCGCTCGCTGACACCTTCAAGATGGCGGTTGGTGACGCTGCCGGCGGCACCCAGTGGGAGTTGGGTACCGCCTTCGCGAAGATCTTCAACGAGAAGACCGGGGGCAAGCACAAGGTGGAGTTGTTCCCGAACGGGCAACTCGGCGACGAGCAGGACACGGTCAATAACGCCGCCATGGGTTTGCTCGATTTCTCGATTCTGGCGATCAACAACGTCACGCCATTTTCGCCGTCGGTCGGCGTCCTGACGCTACCCTATGTGATCCAGAGCGCCGAAGATGCGAAGACGCTCACCCAGGGCGCAATCGGCAAGGAACTCACCGAGAACACCACCCGCGACGCCGGCGTGCGGATCGTGGGCTGGGCGTATTCCGGCTTTCGGGTACTGACCAATTCCAATCGCCCGGTAAAGACGCTGGACGATCTCAAGGGACTGGTGATCCGCGTACCGAAGAACGAAATCATGATCTCGACCTATCAGGCCTGGGGCGTCAATCCGACCCCGATGTCATGGGCAGAAACCTTCACCGCACTTCAGCAACGCGTGGTCGATGGCCAGGACAACCCCTACATCACGATCGCAGCGATGAAGTTCAACGAGGTCCAGAAGTACATCACCAACATTCGCTACATCTTCTCGCTCGAACCGCTGATCATGAGCGAGCAGGTCTTCAACTCGCAATCGCCCGACGTGCAGGCGGCCATTCTCGAAGCCGGACGTGAAGCGACCGAGCACAGCTTCAAGTACCTGCTCGAAACCGAAGACCAGATCCGCAAGGACCTGACGGCCAAGGGCATGGAGATCTCGGACCCGGCCAACGACGAAAAGGAATGGATCGAGAAGGCGACGACGAGCGTGTGGCCCAAGTTCTACAAGAGCATCGGCGGCAAGGAAAAGCTCGACGCCGTGCTGCAGGCCCTCGGACGCTGATCGTCCAGCGCCGCCGCGCTCTCGGCCTCCCCGCTCCTGCGGGGCCCGACGCGGCGGCCATTTACCCCAATCAGAAAGTGCTCGCCCCTCCCCGGGGTATCCGGCAACTGACCGGACCGGAGTCGGGGGCAGGCCACAGCCAGGGAGAGAGTCCGCCATGTCCGCGAAAAGCGCCATCCTGAAACTACTATCCAACGCGGAAGAGTACCTGTGCGAGACGCTCCTGGCGTTGTTCGTCACCTTGCTCTTCGCGCAGATCCTGCTGCGCCAGTTCTTCCAGTATTCCATCCCGTGGGGTGAGGAGGTGGCGACCTACATGTTCGTATGGTTCGCCTATCTCGGCGCAGTCGTCGCGGCCAAGATGTCGGCCCACAACCGGGTCGCATTCCACTTCAGGTTCTTTCCGCCGATCGTCAAGAAGGTCAGCGAAACCATCGCGGACCTGCTGTGGGTCGGCTTCAACCTGTACTTCGTGTGGCTAAGCTATGACTTCGTCTTCAACCGCATGAACCTGTTCTGGAAGTCGCAGACCACCGGCATTCCGATGAAGTACTTCTACATGATTCTGCCGGTCGCCTTCCTGCTGATGTCGATCCGCATTCTGTGGAACCTGTACCTGAAGCTGTTCAAGGGCGTAGAGATCCTCGACCCGGAAGCCGAGGAAATCGAAAACCTGAAGCGCGCCGCCAGCGCCGCTGGCAAATAAGCGCACCCGGAAGAGGAGACAAAAATGGAAGAATATCTGGTAGCAATCCTGTTCGGCGGGTTCTTCGTACTGCTGCTGCTCGGTGCCCCGATCACGGTGTCGCTGGCGGGGTCGGCGATGGTGGCCTTTTTGGCGCTGGGCAAGAACCCGATCGCGTTCGTGCAGATCGCGTTCACGTCGGTCGGCAGTTTTCCGCTGATGGCCCTGCCAGCGTTCGTGCTGGCCGGGGCGTTGATGGAGGCGGCCGGCATCTCGAAACGCCTGGTCGACATCGCCGAAAACATGGCTGGGCCGATCACCGGTGGCCTCGGTGCCGCGACCGTGCTCGCCTGCCTGTTCTTCGGCGCGATCTCGGGCTCGGGGCCCGCCACCACCGCGGCTGTCGGCATGCTGATGATTCCCGCGATGGCCAAGCGCAACTACGAACTCAGCTATGCCTCGGCCGTCACCGCGTCGGCCGGCGGGCTGGGCATCATCATTCCGCCATCGATCCCGATGGTGATCTTCGGCATCTCGGCACTCGGCCTTGCCCCCCCGCCCGAGGCGATCGCCAAGTTCGGAGCATTCGAGTCGCTATCGATACCGAAGCTGTTCGTGGCCGGCGTGATTCCGGGGCTCATCATGGCCATCAGCCTGATCGTGATCAACTACATGATCTCGAAGAAGCGCGGCTATCGCGGCCTGACCGAAAAGTGGTCGCTGGGCGACATCGGCACCTCGATCCGGCGCGGCGTCTGGTCGCTGCTGGCACCGGTGATCATTCTGGGCGGCATCTACACCGGACTGTTCACGCCGACCGAATCGGCCATCGTGGCGATCTTCTATACTTTGTTCGTGGGCGTCTTCCTGCATCGTGAACTGAGGTTCGCTGCAGCCCTCAATGCCTTGCGCACGACTACCTGGATCACCGGTCGGGTGCTGCTGATCCTGTTCGCGGCGACCGTCTTCGGGCGCCTGCTGGTCGAGCAGCAGATCCCGGCAAGCGTGGCCGCGTCGCTCTTGAGCCTCACCGAGAACATGTACCTGATCTGGTCGATCCTGATCATGTTCCTGCTGTTCGTCGGCATGTTCATGGAGACACTCGCGGCCATCATGATCCTGGTGCCGGTGCTGCTGCCGGTCATGTACATGTTGGGCGCGGACCCGACCCATGTCGGCATCGTGGTGATCTGCGCGCTGTCGGTCGGATTCATGACCCCGCCGCTGGGCGAAAACCTGTTCGTCGCGTCCGGGATCGGCGGCTCGAGCGTCGAGGAGATCGTGGCGCGCATCCACCCGTTTGTGCTGGCCTCGGTCGTCGCGCTGTTCATCATCGCATTCTTCCCGGCATTGACGCTTTGGTTACCGAAGATGGTCGGGTATTGAACGCAGCCAGAGAGCAGAGCCGCCGCCGCGAGGCACCGGCTCCGCCCCTGGTCGAGGTCCAACCTTTCAAAGGAGAACTTGAATGAATACGCTGTCCAGTCGTTTGCAAAAGTGGTGCATGGTCGTCATGGCCTGCGCATTCGCCCTGTCCTTACCCGGACAAGCGGCGGATGCGCCGCCAGTCATCAAGACCGAACTCGAAACCCGGGCCGAGCGCCTGCTCGATGTGGCCACCCGACATATCGAACAAAAGGGTGAAGCCGGGACACGCGACTTCGGCCGCCAGTCGGAATTCGTCGACCGTGATCTGTATGCCTACGCACTTCGGGTTGACGGCCTGTTTCTCGCCAGCGGCGGATCATCAGCGGTTCTGGTGGGGGAGAACGTGATCAAGCAGACCGACTCGGACGGCAAGCCATTTTTTCGCGAGATGATCGAAACCGCACTCAGGGATGGTCGCGGGCGGGTCGAGTACCGCTGGTACAACCCGGCCGACAGCCGCGGCGAACCGAAACTCACGCTGTTTCGCAAAGTGGGCGACATCATCGTCGCGGTCGGTTTCTACCCGCCACGCGCCACGCCGGTGGAAGCACGGGCGCTCTTGAGCAAGGCGGTCGACGCAGTCGAACAGTCGCGCGATTCGGCCCTCGCGTCCTTCCAGGACCTCGGCAGTCCCTTTCTTCGCAATGATCTCTATGTATTCGTGGTTGATGTCGACAGCGGCCGAATTCTGGCGCACGGCGCAACGCCTGCCCTGATCGGCACGAACGGTCTACAGGTGCGCGACCACGCTGGCACCCCGATCATCGTCGAGATGATCCGGATCGCCCGCGAACAGGGTTCCGGCGAGCTTGCCTATTCATGGCCAAACCCCGTTTCCGGCCGCGTCGAAAGCAAGCACTCGTTCTTCCGCACGCACCAGGGCCTGCTGATCGGCGTCGGCAGTTACACACGCTGAGCACGCTGCGCAATCGGGCAGGCGCCGTGTTCGCCTGCCTTCAGAACACCGACAAGCCCGTTCGCGCAACGAACATCTCGAGCGCCTTCATGCCGAGTTGGGAGTTACCGGTTTCGTCCAGCCCTGGCGACCACACACACAGCGACAGCGTGTCGGGCACGACCGCGACAATGCCACCGCCCACACCGCTCTTGCAGGGCAGACCGATGCGAAATGCGAACTCCCCGGCGGCGTCGTAGGTGCCGCAGGTCAGCATCAGGGCGTTGAGCCGCCGGGCCTGGCGCTCGGTCACCACCGCCTTGGTGCCGTCCAGCGGATGCACGCCGTCATTGCACAGATAGCCGGCGGCCCGCGCCAGCTGCACGCAGTTCATCGCGACCGAGCACTG
>JAEUNS010000205.1 GCA_016790005.1 Zoogloeaceae bacterium | reverse complement strand
CGGTTTGAAGCGTTTTCAGTTCGCCGTGCCGATGAGGCTGCACAATCGCCTGAAGTGGTTGAAATACGCGGTGTTCTTCGGCCTGTTGGCGGTGTCGGTGTTTTCGATGGGCTTGGCCGAGAAGCTGGCCGAGGTCGAGCCGTTCAAGACCACCTTCCTGGTGGGGCTGTTCAACCGCAGCTGGCCCTACACCTTGTTTGCGGCCGGTTTGCTCGGGCTGTCGATCTTTACCGAGCGCCCGTTTTGCAAGTATCTGTGCCCATTGGGCGCCGCCCTAGCAATGCCGACGACCTTCCGCTGGTTCGGACTCAAGCGCAAGCAGGAGTGCGACACCTGCCACGCCTGCGCCAAGGGCTGTGGCTCGAACGCGATCGACGGCGACGGCCGCATCGACCACCGCGAGTGCATGTTGTGCCTCGATTGCATGGTGTTGTATACCGACGACCACGCCTGCCCGCCGCTGGCCCAGGAGCGCAAGCGCCGCACCAAGGCCGGGCTCGAGCTGACCCCGATCGGTCGCGATGGCTACTTCATTCCGATCAAGCCGATGCCCGCTCGCGTACCCAACGCCTGAGCCGGAAAAGGAGAACATCATGGTGGATCCGCGCATGCTTACCGACCCGGTCGAGCCTTCCTATGCCAAGAGTGGCAGTCTCATCCGCCGCCTCACGGCCGAGGCCTGGGATCATCTGTGGCCCTGGAGTCGCAGCGGCTTCGAGCGCCAGCGTGCGCTGCAGGCCGCCGGGCTGGCGCTGGCGCTGGCGGCCAGCGTGGCCTGGGTGCTGGCCGCAATGGGCCGGCTCGAAGCCGGCGCGATCATCGGCTGGTGGTTTGGCTGGAGCGTGTTCGAGATACTCGTGCGGCTCGGGTCCAAACCCTATGTCAAGGAAGGCCCGTGGTGGGGTAAGCATTACCGGCGCGCCAGCGTGATGGACATGATCTGCTATGTCGGTTTCAAGAACCTGCTGATCGGCGCGACCCTGTTCATCGGTTTGAAGTCTGCCGGCATGCTGAGCCTTTGACGGCGCCTACCATCGCGATGCCCGTGAATAAGGTCCGAGTCTCCGGTGCCTTCCTGCTTGTCGGTTGGAGAGCCCTGCTCGCGATGCTGCTGGCGGGGGTCATGCTGGCATGGGCAGGTGCGTTGTCGGCGGCCACGCTGCGGGTCGGCCCCGGTGAGTCGATCCAGGCTGCGATCGAGCGTGCCGCGCCGGGTGACATCATCGAGATCGAGCGCGCCCGTTACACCGAAAACCTGCGCATCGACAAGCCCTTGACCCTGCGTGGCCTGAACCGCCCGACGATCTCGGCCGAACTCAAGGGTGACACCATTCGCGTCGCCGCCGAGGGCGTCACGCTGGACGGATTGATCGTGGTCGATTCGGGCGACAGCCTGCGCGAGCAGAATGCCGGCATCTACATTCAACCCGGCTCGAATCGCGCGGTGGTGCAAAACTGTGATCTCGCCTACAACCTTTTTGGCCTGTGGATCGAGAAGTCGAATGATGTCCTGATCGAGAACAACCTCATCACCGGCAAGCGTGACTACCAGTCGTCGCAGCGCGGCAACGGTATCCAGCTCTACAACACCCATCGCGCCCGGATCATCGGCAACAACATCGGTTTCGTGCGCGATGCGCTATATGTCGACGTCTCGCACGGCGCGCTGTTTCGCGGCAACAAGCTCCATCACAGCCGCTATGGCACCCACTACATGAATGCCTACGACAATGTGTGGGAGGACAACGACACCTGGATGAACCGCGGTGGCCTCGCCTTGATGGAGGTACGCCGCATCACCGTTCGCAACAACCGCGCCTGGGCCAACTCCGACCACGGCATCATGCTGCGCACGATCCAGGACTCGGTGGTCGAGAACAACGTCGTCGCAGGCAACCAGCGGGGTTTCTTCATTTATGACGCCGAGTACAACGAACTGCGCGGCAACGCGATCATCGACAACGTGGTCGGCGTGCATCTGTGGGCGGGTTCCAAGAACAATCAGGTCGAAGGCAACGACTTCATCGCCAACCGCGAGCAGGTGCGCTATGTCGGCGCGCGCGACATGCCGTGGGGCGTCGATCATGGCAACCACTGGAGCAACTACCTCGGCTGGGACCGCGACGGCGACGGCATCGGTGACGTGCCCTACGAGGCCAACGACCTGGTCGACCGACTGGCGTGGCAGCACCCGATGATGAAGCTGTTGCTGGCGAGTCCCGCGGTGCAGACCCTGCGCCTGGTGGGCCAGCAGTTTCCGCTGCTGCGTGCGCCGAGCATCGTCGACCCAAAGCCGCGCATGCGGCCGCACAACCCCGAATGGAGCCAATGGCGTGGCAGACACTTCCCCCGTCCACAGTGAAGCCGACGACATCGTGATCAGTGCGACCGGCGTGCACAAGCACTACGGCGCCATCCATGCGGTCGATGGCGTGAACCTCGACATTCGTGCCGGTGAGCTCTTTGGCCTGATCGGCCACAACGGCGCCGGCAAGAGCACCCTGTTCAAGATGATGCTGGGCCTCATCCCGGTCACCTCCGGCGAGATCAGCATCGGCGGCGCCCCGGTAAGCGGCGGCGACTTTCGTGCCGTGCGGCGCGGGGTGGGCTATCTGCCAGAGAATGTGGTGCTCTACGACAACCTCACCGGGCTCGAGAC
>JAEUNS010000187.1 GCA_016790005.1 Zoogloeaceae bacterium | reverse complement strand
AACCTCCACGCCGTCGAACAACACCCGCCCCTGCGACGGGGCGAGCAGGCCCGAGATGATGTTGAGCATGGTGGACTTGCCGCAACCCGACGGGCCGAGCAGCGCATAGGCACCGCCGTCGTCGAAGCACAGCTTGAGCGGTCTCAGCGCGTAGTCGGCATCGCTGCGCGGCTTTCTGGCATAGCTATGGGCCAGGTCGAGATCGATGCGCGCCATCTCAGTGCAGCCCCTCTGCGGCCAGGGCGCCTTGGCCTGCTGCGGGCTCGAGGCGATCGCCCGCTTTCGAGAAATACAGGCAGTCTGCTGCCGAGAAGCCAATCGTCTGGTGGTCGCCGATGCCAATATTGAATACGCCGGGCACCAGGCACACCAGCGTGCCCACCGGGCTGTCGAGATGGAGGTAGGTCTCCGAGCCCGAGATCTCGGCCAGGCTGACGCTGCAGTTCAGGCACAAGTCGCCGGGGCGGGGCGCGATGCGCAGGGCATGCGGCATCAAGCCGATCTGATGAACCGCGCTGTCGGGCATCGGGTTGGGTAATTCGAGGCCTTCGTGCAAGTGAATCGAGTGCGGGTCTGGCCGGCAAGGGATCACGTTGATGCGCGGGTCACTGAACGCGAGCGCGACCTCGAGGCTGGCCGGGCGGCGAAATACGTCGCCGGTCGGGCCGTACTGCAATACCTTTCCGTCGGCCATCACGGCTACATGGCCACCCAGGAGCAGCGCTTCGGTCGGTTCGGTGGTCGCGTAGACCACCACCGCGTCGCTGTCGGTGAAGATGTGGGTCAGCTCATCGCGCATGGTCTCGCGCAGCTTGTAGTCGAGGTTGACCAGCGGCTCGTCGAGCAGGATCAGGCGCGCGTCCTTTGCCAGGGCGCGCGCCAGCGCGACCCGTTGCTGCTGACCGCCCGAGAGCTCGGCGGGCAGGCGGTCGAGCAATTCCGTCAGCCCCAGGCGTTCGGCCAGCGCGTGTACGCGGCTGCGGATCACGTCGCGCGGAAATCCTTGAAGCTTGAGCGGCGAGGCGATGTTGTCGAATGCGCTCAGCGACGGATAGTTGATGAACTGCTGGTACACCATCGCGACGTTGCGCTTGCGCACCGGCACGCGCGTGACATCCACCCCGTCCATCCACACGCTGCCGCTGACCGGCCGTTCCAGCCCCGCCATCAGTCGCATCAGGCTGGTCTTGCCGCTGCCGGTGGCGCCGAGCAGCACGTTGAGTCGGCCAGGTTTCAGCTCCATGTCGATCGGTGGCCGCCGTCGGCCCTCGGGATGGTGGCCCAGGTTACGTAAGACCAGGCTCATCGCTTGTCTCCTCGTTGCAAGCATCCCGCGTGCGCATCCATTCTTCGACGGACTGTCGTTCAGCGGGGGTGTAATGAAGGCCAAGCTTGGTCCGGCGCCATAGTACGTCGGCTGCCGAGCGGGCCCATTCCTGGTCAATCAGGTAGTTCAACTCGGCCTCAAATAGGCCGGGTGCAAGCTCGCGGCCAAGCTCGCCGCGGCCATCCGCACCCAGCCAGCGCCACACGCGCTGTCCGTAGGCTGAGCAAACGCGAGCCACCCAGCGCGATGATTGACGCGGGCAGGCGGTAGCCACCTTTTCGCGCAATGCTTGCATCGCGTTCATCGGATGATCGACCAGCGCGCCAGCTGCCTGCAGATCGCCGCCCGGCAATGGGGCTGCAGCCGTCCAGTCGCCGGCAGCGACGCCCAACTCGCGGCACAGCGACTCGGCAACTTCTTCGGCGAGTTTGCGATAGGTGGTGAGTTTGCCGCCCCACACCGTCAGCAGTGGCGCACCGGGGTGGCTCAGTTCCAGTCGGTAGTCGCGGGTCACGGCTGCAGCGCTGTGGGCATCGTCATGCAGCAGCGGGCGCACGCCGGAGTAGGTCCACACCACATCTTCGGGTGCAAGCTGCTGCTTGAAGTAACGGTTGGCCTGATTACACAGGTAGGTGATTTCGTCCGCCTCGATGTTCACTTCGCCCGGGTTGCCGTCGAACTCGACCTCGGTGGTGCCGATCAGGGTGTAATCGTCCTGATACGGAATGGCGAAGATGATGCGCGCATCGTCGTTCTGGAAAATGTAGGCATGATCGTGGTCGAAGATCTTGGGCACCACGATGTGGCTGCCCTTGATCAGGCGCAGCTTGCCCATCTCGGGCTGATCGAGGGACTGTGCGATGAAGCGGTCCGCCCACGGGCCGGCCGCATTGACGATCAGCCGCGCCTTGAGTTCGATTGCCGGGCCCCGGGTGGGCACGAGCCGGGCGCTCCAGCTGCCGTCAATGGCGCGTGCGGCCTCGCAGCGGGTGTAGGGCAGGATGCGGGCACCACGTTCCCTTGCATCCATGGCATTGATGATGACCAGGCGGGCGTCATCAACAAACCCGTCGCTGTAGGCGAAACCCTTTGTGAACTGCTCGGCGAGGGGTCGTCCGACCGGATCAGCGCGCAGGTTCAGGCCATTTGAGCCGGGCAGATAGTTGCGCCGGGCGAGATGGTCATACAGGAACAGGCCCAGCCGGATCATCCACGCCGGGCGCATGTGGGGGTTGTGCGGCATCACGAAGCGCAGCGGCCGGATCAGGTGCGGGGCGCAGCGCATCAGCACTTCGCGCTCTTGCAGTGATTTGCGCACCAGCATGAATTCGTAGTACTCGAGATATCGGAGTCCGCCATGAATGAGCTTGGTGGACCACTGCGAGGTCGCGCTGGCGAGGTCGGCCTGCTCGCACAGGACCACTGACAAGCCGCGTCCGGAGAGGTCCCGGGCGATGCCGGTGCCATTGATGCCGCCGCCTACGACCAGTACGTCGCAAACGTCGAACCCGGGACCTTCGGCGCGAGACTGCATTGCCGCTTCCTCCACAATCAAAAGCAAACGAGTATCTTTTTGTTTCGTTTTTTATAAACTACAAAGCGTCTGGGCAAAAAGCAAGCATAAACATAAAAACATGTGTCTATAATGTTCCTTAATCGAGCACAAACGAAGATTCTCGAACCGGCATGAAGCTCAATCCTCGCCAAACCAGCATCATCGATGCGCTTCGCTGTGAAGGTCCGCAGTCGCTGGAGGGGCTGTCGGCGCGCTTCTCGGTCAGCGTCCAGACCCTGCGCCGGGATGTTTCGCTGCTGGCTGGAGCCGGTCTGCTGTCGCGCTTCCATGGTGGGGTCCGATTGCCGATCTCGACCACCGAGAATCTCGCATATCTGCAAAGAGAGCAACTCAATGCCCAGGCCAAGTCCGGCATCGGGCGCGCAGTGGCCGAACGTGTGCCCAATGGCAGCTCGCTGATCATGAACATCGGCACCACCATCGAGGCCGTTGCGCGTGCACTGCTGCAGCACCAGGGCTTGCGGGTGATCACCAACAATCTCAATGTCGCTGCGATCCTGGCCGCGAACCGCGAGTGTGAAGTGATCGTCTCGGGCGGGCAGTTGCGTCACGCCGACCGGGCCTTGGTGGGCGAGGCCGCGGTGGACTTCATCCGTCAGTTCAAGGTCGACATCGGCCTGATGGGGATCTCCGGCATCGAGCGTGACGGCACCCTGCGCGACTACGACTTTCGTGAGGTCAAGGTCGCCCAGGCCGTGTTGCAGCAATCGCGCGAGGTATGGGTGGTGGCGGATGTGTCGAAGTTCGACCGCCCTGCAATGGTCGAGGTCGCACACCTTGACCAAGTAGACAAGTTGTTCGTCGACAGTCCGTTGGCCGAGCCCTTCGCCGGGCTGGTGGAGGCGTCCAGCGTGCAATGCATCGTTGCCTCGGCCTAGGGGCGAGTACCCGGGTCGGTGGAGCTACATCAAGAGAAGAGAGGAGACCCGCATGCAGTATTTATTGGCGCTTGACCAGGGTACGTCGAGTTCCCGCGCGATCGTCTTTGGCGGCGATGGCGCGATGGTCGCAACAGCCAGCGAAGAGTTCGCGCAGCATTTTCCTCACTCGGGACAGGTCGAACACGATCCACTCGACATCTGGAACAGTCTTCTCTCGGTTGCACGCCAGGTGCTGCGCAAGGCGGGGCTTGCCGCGTCGGACGTGGCCGCGGTGGGGCTCACCAACCAGCGCGAAACCACCTTGCTATGGGACAGGCGCAGCGGCCGCCCGCTTTACAATGCGATCGTATGGCAGGACAGGCGCACCGAACCACTGTGCCGGCAGTTGCGTGATGCCGGGCACGAGACACTGGTGCGAGCGCGTACGGGGTTGCTCCTCGACCCCTATTTTTCCGCCACCAAGCTCGCCTGGATGCTCGAGCAAGTCCCCGGCGCGCGCGCGGGTGCCGAGCGTGGCGAGTTGGCCTTCGGTACTGTCGATAGCTGGCTCATCTGGAACCTGACCGGCGGCAAGGTTCACGCGACCGATTACACCAACGCAAGCCGGACGATGCTGTTCAACATCCACACCTTCGACTGGGACGATGACTTGCTCGCCCTGTTTGGGGTGCCACGCAGCCTGCTTCCCGCGTTATTGCCGTCGAGTGGCGACTTCGGCCGCATCGACGCTGAACTGCTTGGCGCACCTCTGCCGATTTGCGGCGTTGCCGGCGATCAGCAGGCGGCCCTGTTCGGCCAGGCCTGCTTCAGCGCCGGCTATGCCAAGAACACCTACGGAACCGGTTGTTTTCTGCTGCGTCATGTCGGCGCCGAGGCACAGCCTGCGCCTACCGGCTGTCTTGTATCGGTGGCCGCCGCGCCCGCCGGGCAGCGCGCCTATGCCGTCGAGGGTAGTGTGTTCGTGGGTGGCGCGGTGGTGCAGTGGTTGCGCGACGGACTCGAGGTCATCAAGAGTTCGGCCGATGTCGCGGCGCTCGCGGCGAGCGTGCCGGACACCGGTGGCGTGGTCGTCGTGCCCGCGTTCGCCGGTCTTGGCGCACCGCACTGGAATCCGCGCGCACGTGGTGCGATCCTGGGCCTATCGCGCGGAACCACGCGGGCGCACATCGCGCGCGCAGCGCTAGAAAGCATTGCGTTCCAGAGTGCGGAGCTTCTCGAGGTGATGGATGAATCGGCCGAACCGCTGAGTGAGCTGCGTGTGGATGGCGGTGCTGCAGTCAATGACATGTTGATGCAGTTCCAGGCCGACCTGCTCGGAATTCCAGTGGTTCGTCCGCGCATTACCGAAACGACAGCACTAGGGGCCGCATATCTGGCCGGCCTGCACGCCGGGGTCTTCCCGGGTACGGAGGCGATTCGTTCGCTGTGGTCGATTGACCGCGTCTTCGAGCCCTCGATCAGCCGGGACCAGGCCGCAAGCCGAATGGACGAGTGGCGACGGGCGATTGCCCAGGTCAGCGCAGGCACTTGAGTCGTCGGCAAGCAGACCGCGGTTCTGTTGGCTGATCGGAGTGCGCAAGCGCTCCGAAGCTGCTTGCTTTCAGGCTCAAGCCACCCAGTGCCCCGATTTTCCACCGAGCTTTTCGATTAAGCGAATGTCATGCATCTGCATGCCGCGATCGACCGCCTTGCACATGTCGTAGATGGTCAGCAGGGCGACGGTGACCGCGGTGAGCGCTTCCATTTCGACGCCGGTCCGGCCGACGGTTTCGGCGGTCACGGTGCAGGCCACGCTGCTGGTCGCAGCGTCGAGCGTGAATTCGACTGCAACCCGGGTCAGCGGGATCGGATGGCAAAGGGGAATGAGTTCACTGGTTTTTTTTGACGCCTGAATGGCGGCGATGCGGGCGATGCCCAACACGTCGCCCTTTTTGGCGGTACCGGCCTCGATCATCGCAAAGGTTTCGGGAAGCATGCTGATTCTGCCGCCAGCCACCGCCACCCGCCGGGTTTCGGTTTTGGCGCCGACGTCGACCATGTGCGCCTGGCCTTGGGTGTCGAAATGGGTGAGTGTCTGGGTCATGCGTGGCGAGTCTCTGGAGGCAAGGCCGGGTCGCTGCAAACCGATACATTCGGGCATGGAACGCAACCGGCAAAGCGCTATCATAGCATTCGATGATGAAACGACTTCTTGCCCTGATTCTCTCCGTAAGCCTCGTTACGAGCCCCCTGGCTGCTGACTTGCCCGACCTGGGCGGGGTCGCTACGGAGTCATTGTCGCCTATGGCCGAAAAGCGCCTGGGCGAATCGATCATGCAGCAGATTCGCTGGCGCGATCCTGCCTATCTGAATGACCCCGAGATCGAAGATTACGTCAATCGGCTAGGCACCCGTCTGGTTGCTGCGAGTGATGAGCCCGATCGCAGTTTTGATTTCTTTGTGCTCAAGGATTCCTCGCTCAACGCCTTTGCATTGCCGGGCGGCTACATCGGTCTGCACTCAGGCCTGATCCAGGCCGCCGAAAGCGAGTCGGAACTGGCATCGGTGGTGGGGCACGAAATCGCGCATGTCACGCAACGCCACATCGCCCAGTTGTTCGGCAAACAGTCGCAGATGGGCATGGTGATGCTCGCGTCGATTCTGGTTGCGATTCTGGCGGCACGCAGCAGTCCTGACATGGCGCAGGCCGCGCTTGCTTCTGGGCAGGCGGGTGCAATCCAGTCGCAGCTGGGCTATACCCGCAGCTTTGAACGCGAGGCCGACCGGATCGGGCTGCAAACGCTCGATAATGCCGGCTTCGATGCGCGGGGCATGCCGAGTTTCTTTGAACGGCTGCAACGTGAGAGCCGGCTTTACGAGAACAACGCCCCCGGATACCTCAGAACTCACCCCTTGACCGAAGAGCGGATTGCCGACATGGGTAACCGGGTGGATCAGATGCCTTATCGCCAAGTACCGGATTCGGCTGATTTCGGCTTTGTGCGCGCCAAGCTGAAGGCATCCGACGGGGTTGCGATCGACGCGGTGAAGTACTTCGA
>JAEUNS010000054.1 GCA_016790005.1 Zoogloeaceae bacterium | reverse complement strand
CTCGCCTTGTATCTCAACCGCGCGCCCTTTGGCGGCACGCTCGAGGGCGTGGCTGCGGCAAGCTGGACGCTGCTCGGCAAGTCGCCCGCACACCTCACTCATGCCGAGGCCGCGCTGCTGGTGGTGCTGCCGCAAGCACCCAGCCGCCTGCGCCCAGACCGCCACCCCGAACGTGCTCAGGCTGCGCGCGACAAAGTGTTGCGAAGGATGCTGGACCAGGGCCAGTGGTCCGCCCAGGTCGTGCGCGAGGCGCTCGAGGAGCCCGTAATGCTGGCGCCCCGCGACCCGCCCGGGCTTGCGCCGCTGCTGGCCCGGCGGGTGAGCAGCGAGCGTCGTGATGCGCGCATCACCACCACGCTCGACGCGGCATTGCAGCGCCGGATTGAAAACCTCCTGCCGGGCTGGCGCGCGAAATTGCCGCCGCGTACATCGCTGGCGGTGCTGGTCGCGGAGCACGACACGATGGCGGTGCGGGCCTATGTGGGCTCGGTGGATTTCAACGACGACCAGCGTTTCGGCCATGTGGACATGGTGCGTGCGCTACGCTCGCCCGGCTCGACGCTCAAGCCCTTTCTGACCGGGCTGGCCCTCGATGCCGGCCTGATCCACTCCGAGTCCCTGCTGCAGGACGTGCCGCGCCAGCATTCGGACTATCGCCCGGGCAACTTTGCCACCGGCTTCTCGGGCCCGGTATCGGTCGCCGAGGCGCTGGCGCGCTCGCTCAACCTGCCCGCGGTGCAACTGATCGAGGCCTATGGCGCGCGCCGCTTCAGTGCTGAGCTGCAGCAGTCGGGCGTCGGTCTGGCCGTTCCCGGCGACGCTCCGCCAAGCCTCGCGGTGATTCTGGGCGGCGTGGGCACCCGCCTCGAAGACTTGGTGGCCGGCTATCGTGCCTTTGCCCGGGAGGGCAAGGTTGCGCGTCCGCGCTGGTTCGACGATTCCCCCCTCGAGGTGCGTCAGCTGATGTCGCCGGCGGCGGCGTGGGTGGTGCGCGAGACCCTGCTCGGGCGGCGCGCATCGGGCCAGCAGCTTGCCATGGACGCCCCGGCGCAGGCCGCACTCGCCTGGAAAACCGGCACCAGCTATGGGTTTCGCGATGCCTGGGCGATCGGCGCCGGCCCGCGCTACCTGATCGGGATATGGGTCGGACGACCCGATGGCACCCCGGTGGCGGCTCAGTACGGGGTCGCCTCGGCCGCGCCGCTGCTGTTTCAGATTCACGACCTGCTGACTCATGGCGGCCGCGGCGAACGCAGCTGGCATGAGCCTGCGCCGGCAGGGGTCAGCACCCGCGACATATGTTGGCCGGGCGGCCAGCCGCTGCCGGCGACGCACCCCGATTGTCGCCAGTCGTGGCGCGCCTGGGTGATCGCCGGCGTGGTGCCGCCCACGCTGGCGCTCACCGAACGCCCGGCCGATGCGGCACAGGATGTGGTCTTCTGGACCGATGACTCAGGCTTGCGGGTCGCGCCGGATTGCCACGGCGCGCAGCGCCAGACGGCGCTGCTGTGGCCTGCGGCGCTCGAGCCGTGGCTAGCGCAACGGGAACATCGCGAGCTTCGTCTGCCGTCGGCATCGCAAGCCTGCCCGCCACCGATCGACCGCCACCGGCTCGCCCCGCTGCGTATCGTCGGCGTGCGTGAGGGTGACGGCCTGCGTCTTCCCGGCGCCCGCACCGGCCCGCTCACGCTGAGTCTGGTCAGCACCGGCGGCGAGGGCAGGCGCTGGTGGTTTCACAATGGCGCGCGGGTCGCGGAGTTCGCTGCGGACGAAGCACTCGAGCAAAGCTTTGGCGCGCCTGGCGAGCAGGAGATCAGCGTCGTCGATGAGGGTGGCCAAGTGGCGCGGGTGCGCTTTCGGGTGCTGGCACCGTGACGAGAGCGTCGCACCGCCCGGAATGTTCAGGGTGTTTGCGCAACAACGGCGGCGGGTGATCCGCCCGGCATTAGAATTGCAAATCGCCGACGCCGTCGGCGGATTCAATCATTCAAACACTCAAACCGGGATCATCCTCATCATGGCCGGAGTAAGCCTGCTCGCACTGCTGGACGACATCGCCACCATCCTCGACGACGTAGCGGCCATGACCAAGGTCGCCGCCAAGAAGACCGCCGGGGTGCTCGGCGACGACCTTGCGCTCAACGCGCAGCAGGTGTCGGGGGTGCGGGCCGAGCGCGAACTGCCGGTGGTGTGGGCGGTGGCGGTGGGGTCGATGCGCAACAAGGTGATCCTGGTGCCGGCGGCGCTTGCGATCAGCGCTTTTCTGCCGTGGCTGATTACGCCCTTGCTCATGCTTGGCGGGCTTTACCTGTGCTTCGAGGGAGTCGAAAAACTCGCCCACAAGTATCTTCACCGGCCCGAGGACGAAGCGGCCGAGCACGCGCGCAAGCTCGAGGCGCTGGCCGACCCGGCGGTCGATCTGGTCGCGCTCGAGAAGGACAAGATCAAGGGCGCGATCCGCACCGACTTCGTGCTGTCGGCCGAGATCATCGTGATCGCGCTGGGCGTGGTAGCCGGCAAGGCCTTCGGCACCCAGGTGGCGGTGCTGGCGGGAATCGCGGCCCTGATGACGGTGGGGGTTTACGGGCTGGTGGCCGGCATCGTCAAGATGGACGATCTGGGGCTTTACCTCGTCGGCAAGGCGAACGCGCTCGCGCGCGGCTTCGGCCGCTTGTTGTTATTGACTGCACCACGGCTGATGAAGCTGCTTGCCGTGGTCGGCACCGCGGCCATGTTCATGGTTGGCGGCGGCATTCTCACCCATGGTATTCCGTTGATGCACGGCCTGATTGAGCACGCCGCCCACTGGGCGGCGTCGTTGCCGGCGCTGGGGGCGGTGTCTGCGGCATTGCTGCCGACCTTGCTCGACATGCTCTTCGGCATCTTAGCGGGGGCCCTGGCGCTGGTGTGCTTCAAGCTCGCCTCGGCAATCGGTCGGCGCTTAAGAGGCGATGCGACGACCTGATCGGCTGCAGCGCGGAATCTTGCCGGAGCGGGTCAGGTGTTCTGCTGAGCCGGTTTGCGAATCTTCACGCCGGTGATCATCGCGGCGACCAGATTGGTACGCTCGACGCGGCTCATCACGATTGCCGCCAATGCGTGTAGCCCCGCTAGCGCGATCAGCGTCGAGGCGAGCACCTCATGAAGTTCCTGCATCCATTCGACCCCCCAGAAAGTGTCGGTGCTTTGCAGAAAACCGGTCAGACCCAGGCCCAGCACCAAGGTGATCAGCGCGAGCATCATCAAGGCGCCAACCGGATTGTGCCCAGGGTGAAAATCGGGTTTGCCTGAGACGATCTGGCGCAGGTGACTGGCAAGACGCTTGGGCGTCGGGAAGAAGTCGGCGAAGCGCGCATGCTGAGTGCCGATGAAGCCCCACACGATTCGCGCGCAGACGAGTGCCGTGGCGATGTAGCCCAGCCATTGATGGAGTGCTTCGCCGTCTTCGACCACGAAGTAGTTGAGGATCACGCAAGCGACCAGGCTCCAGTGGAACACGCGTACGAAAGGGTCCCACACTTGGACCGAGTGGGTAGCTTGTGATGGGTTCATGATCATCCCCAGGTTGATTGACTTCAGTGGTCGGTCGCGCGGGCCCCGCAGGGGCCCGCCGCTGGCGGGTACGCTCAGGACTTGCGTTCGAGTTCGGCTGCGGTGATCGGGTCAAAGTAAATTTCGACCTTCTTGCCGTCCTTGTCGAAGCCATAGATCTCGTAACACTTACCCTTGCTGACCTTGAAGGTCTTGATCTGGTAACCCTGGGATTCGATCCGGGCCTTGAAGTCAGCCTCCTTCATCCACTTGTCTTCCGGTGCATTACAAGTGGGACCGGCCATGGCGCTGGTGGCGGCGAGGGCGAGGAGGAGCGAGGCGAGGAGCTTGTTCATGATATTTACCTTCAGCTGGTTTGAATGCGATCCGGGTCTCGGCTGAGACCGCGGGGCGAATTTAAACCTTCCAACATGAAGCCAAGCTGAACGAAACGCGGGGGCTTGCGTTTGGATACATATTGCATTGCGGCGCCTGCGGCCCCTTGCGCAAAGGCGCCTTCTTCGCCCACAAGGCGATCGCTAGGAGGCTCGGTAAGATCCGTCGTGCGATCTCGGTGATCGGAGGTCAGGATTTGTACAAGCGGTGGGCCAGGGTCACTTGCGGGGGCTTAGAAAAGTCGCGCTGCAGGTGTCGTGCAAATAGCTCAACACGTGATCAACATCGTCATCATCGAGATGATCACGCGCATCCGGCCCGAGGTCTTCATTCCAAAGTCGCGTAATGTCTGACTGCATCTGGAATGGCACGACCTGCTGAATGAACGTCGCAAGGCCCTCATCATTGTTGAACCCGTGCTCGCGATAGCGCGCGACGAGTTCGAGAGCGTCCTTTTTGCGCAGCGTTGAGCGCGGCTCCATGCCTGCCGCAACCGTCAGCAACAGGGTGCAGAGCACATACGGGTCCGTGCCCTTGCCGCCGGTGATCTTTCGCCACAGGGCTTCTTTTTCCTGGTCGTGATGAGTCAGCTCGTCGAGTGCGTCGGCCTCGAAGTAGAAGACGCTGGAGAGCGGCCCGGCGTCCACACTGTGCAAAAAGGCAGCGGCTGAATGCGACTTGAGGATGGGCAAGACCTTTTCGACAAAGCGCTGCCGAGCCTCATCCAGCACGGGGCACAAGCTTGGTGGCGCGGCTTCGGTCAGGGTCGGCAGCGCGTAAAAGTCGTGTTTACGCTTCTTTGCAGCCGCGGAATGCAGTTTGACGAACTGATTTGGCGAAAAGAATTTCTTCGGTGCCTTCTCAGTCAGAAGCAATAACATGACGCTGTTGATCACCGCCTCGCACGACTCGTGCATCTGCAGGTTCTTGCGCGACACACCGAGTCGCTCGGCCAGCCAATAACACAGTTCGTGTTGCGCCCGGACATGCTCGCGCTGGGCTTTCTCGGCCTGGAAGCGCTCGAAGCTCATGGGTTGGTCCAGGGTCCAGAACGACAGCATCGGCTTCTCGAACTGCGCGATCGGAACCGGTGGTTCGAGCCATAAGTCCTGCGGCAGGCTCAACAGGCTGCGCAGGGCATCGGCGCCGGCCTTGGAGAGCGAGAGCAGTGTCTTTTGGCGCAGCAACTCGGTGGCGACTGCGAGATCGCCGCCCGAGGCCATTTCAAGCGCCAGACTGACCAGGGTTACCAGGCGGGTGCGGGCCGCTTCGAGTTCCGGGCGCAGGTGCGAGGTGGAGAAAAAACTGGCGAGCTGTACGATGCCTTTTGCGCCTTCGCTGCGGATGCCCGCAAGCCGCTCGTCGTCGATGAGGCGTCGCGCACGCCCGTGGGCGAGCGCCTGTTCAAAGAACGGGCGCGTATCGACGGTGGCGAGATGGGTTGTCGCGTTCATGGCGCTTGCGGTCAGATTGCCGATTCCTCGTCGTCGTCCTGGGGTTTGGGCACCCCGGGTTCGCTGGCGTCGTCCGGTAGCGGCAAATGGGCGGCTTCAAGCTCACGCCGGATGCGGTCCTGGATCTCGATGATCAGCAGTTCGAAGCTGTCCTCGAAGTCGTGGCGCAATACCCAGGCGGTCTCCATCCAGTCGCCGTCCGCGACCTCCGTGCGGGTCATGGTCGGTCGGCTCAGTTCCACCGCGTCGCCCAGCTCGAGGCCTTGCTCCAGGATGTCAAGATCGTCGTCGTCGAACGAGGTCACCCGTTTTGGCGCCATGGCCTTCTCGAGGTCGAGATCCTCGATGAAACGCCCTTGAAATGCGAAGGTTTTAAGCGAATCGTAGTGGTCGATGAAGTAATCGGCCAAGAGTCGGACGCCCTCGTCATGCTCGGTGAGGCACTCGAGAATCTCGATGCAGTCGCCCGGGCTGCGGTGCATGACGGCGTTCATGGTGTTGCGCAGGCGCGGCACATAGCGTTCCAGCGGTTCGCCATATTTGCGCTCGAGCATGATCGCTTCGACGAATTGCTCCGGACTCACCAGCATGTTGACCAGCGATTCCTTCGACGAATCGAACTCGCGCATGATCGCGAGCAGATCCTTGGGTGCCATCTCGTCGAGCACGCTCACGAGCGCGTTGTCGCCCTGGTCTTCGGCAATGGCAACCAGTTGTGATTCAGCCTCGGCGATGTCGCCAGCCAGGATCAGTGCTTGGGCCTTGATTACGGCGGGGTGATTCATGTGCTTGATTCTCAACGTTCAGGGGTATCGAAACCTTGTTCGGCCATCCAGCCTTCGCCGGCTTCGGCGAGATCTGCCGTGTCGTCGTCACCTTCGTCGTCGACCAGGTCAGGGGTGTCCGCGCGCCGGATGTTCTCGGTCGTCATCCACTCGAGTACCGCTGCAGACACCACGAAAGCGTCTCCGTCGGCTTGCTTGAGGCACTGCTTGATCAGCGGCTGAGCCCAAGCCTGGATCGTGAGTGTCTTTTCGAGCTCTGCCCAGCGCGGAAAACGGCCCAGGCCCGGCGTGCTGCGCGAGGCCTGATCGAGCAACTTGCGGTCGGTAAAGGTGAAGGCGCCATGGAGTGCGGCTACGACCATTTCGGGCGCATCCTCGATCATCGGCAACAGCGATTCGAAACTCCGACGCTTGTCCTGCAGGCGCTTGTTGAGCACATTCCTGTTTTCGGAATCGGAGCGCAAGTCGTCCAGTTCGGCACTGTAGCGTTCGGCAAGATCTTCAAAATAAAGTGATGTCATGCGATGACTTTCTCGATATAGGCCGACCACAGGGTCGTGGCCTCTTGCAGGGGGTCGTCGAGCAGGTTGCGGCGACGCAGGGCGTCGTATTCGCGACGCCGGGTTTCGTCCGACAGCAGTTCATAGGCCGACTGCGCCTCGCGAAAGCGCGCAGCGGCCTCGGGGGCGGGGTTGCGGTCGGGGTGGTGAAGACGCGCCGCCAGCCGGTAGGCCAGCTTGACCTCATCGGCCGTCGCCGTTGGCGCGACGCCCAGAACTTCGTACGGATCTCTCATTTCACAGCTGAATACGGCAAAAGGCGTTGCAGTATAGCAATGTCGTGCTCTTGTTTGAGCCGGCGTCGAATGTCGCCCCGCAGAGGCGACGCTCTCAGGCGCTTGCGTGGAGGCGTTCGTCGACGTCGACATCGAGTACCTCGCTAGTGCTCCAGGTGGTGCGCAGCCGGTATGTGGTCAGGGCCTCGACTGCCAGCAACTTCGGGAAGAGGTCGTCGCTCATGCTCGATTCCCTTGCTATTGGTCTTTGATTAAGGCTTTGCGCTTCTTTTCACGTTCGCCGCGCGCAGCAGCCTTGCGCGCAGGGGCGCGGCCGGCTTCGGCCTGGTCCAGCCATAGCAGGGTGTCGGCATAGGTCATGAATTGCCTGAGGTATTCCGGCGAGATGTCGCGCATTGCCTTGAGGGCCTGCAGCAGCAGAAACTCGGAATTGAGCGGGCCGGCGTTTTCGGGTGCTTGCGCGATCGAGCGGGACAGCTGGCGATTGACGCTGAGCGCTGACCAGGTGTTGCGAAAATAGGCCATCGCCTTCAATTCGCCCTGGGGCGCGGCGCTGTTCGCGGGGCTGTGCCGGCCGATATGGGCGAGGAGTTCGGCCAAAGGGTTGCAGTGGGGCTGTGCTTCCAGTTGGGTGGCGACGCCTTCTGACTCGCTGCGATTCAGGCGTTCGTTGAAGTCAGCCAGCGCCCTCGCCAGTCTGCTTTGGATTGCATTCGCGGCCGCGTCAGGCTGACCCGCCATGCGGCGGGCCAGGGCTTCGATGAAACGGAAGCGCACGGGGTCGAATCGCGCCGCACCCCGGGCATGCAAGGCAGCTAGCGCTGCAGTGGTGTCGATGTGCGGGCTCGCCGCAGGTGGAGCCAGTTCATTCATCGGGGCGTGTGTCGGCCGTGGTCGTCCTCGGTACCGGCGCCATCTCGACGCGGCGGTTGCGCGATCTGCCCTCGTCGTCGGCATTCGAGGCCACCGGCTGTTCGGGTCCGAAGGCTGCGGCGAAGATGGCCGAGGACGGAATGCCCTCGTCGATCAGCGCGCGGGTCACGGTCAGTGCGCGTTCGGCCGAAAGCGCCCAGTTGTCGGCGAAATGGCGGTTGCTTTCGTGGATTGGTTGGTCGTCGGTAAAGCCGCTCACCATCAGCATCTCGTCGCGGGTCGCGAGATAGGCGGCTAGCGGCGGCGCCATGCTCTTGAGCAGTTGCCGGCCCTCGGGCTGCAGCGCGGCGGAGTTGAGCGCAAACAGCACGCTGCCGCTGATGCCGATGCGGCCGTCGTTCAGCGTGACCCGGCCGGCCGCGAGTGGCACCGCCAGGGCTTCTGCGAGCGCAGCGCGGCGCTGTTCTTCAAGGGTTTGCTCCAGCTCTTCACGCCGTTGCTGCTCGAGTTCGCGTTTGTGTACCTCGGTTTCGAGGCTGGTCGCCAGTTCCAGTTGCACACCCAGCACCCCGACCAGGATCAGCACGAAGGCCCCCAGCAGGCCCGACATCAGGTCGCCGAACACCGCCCAGGCGGGGGCGGAGTGCTCGATACCGGCGTCGTTGTCGTTCATCGTCAAGCCTCGCTGGCAAGCGACGCCTGCCTGCCGGACAGTTGCTGCAGGTCTTCGACGATCTGTTTCTGCGACATGATCGAGAGGTCGATGATCTCGCGCGCCTGGGCGACGTAGTAGGCGAGCTGCTCGTCGCTGCGGGTCATGGATTTGTCCAGCGCGCCTTCGATGCGCTGTAGCGTGCCCATCAGCTTGTCGTTCGATTCGCTGAAGAGCTGCACCGCCAGACCAAAGGCCTCGCTCAGGCTCGCAACTTCGACCGCCCCGCCGCTGAGCTGGCCGGTGATGTCGGTAAGCCGCGCCGATTCGGCTTCAATGCTCTCGGTGAAGCGGGCGCCGGCGTGCTCGAGCATGGCTGCGGAAGATGCCACCAGCGCGTCGATTGCGCCGCGTTGTTCGGCCGAAGCATGATTGATCGCGGTCAGCAGCGTGCCCAGGGTGTCCATGATGCGGCTGCGCTCCGCCAGGAGTTCGTTGTCGCGCACCATGCTGGCAGAAAGCGCCTGACGCAGTTCGGCGATCACCTCGGCCGCGGCGCGGGGCGCCTCGGCTGCGGTCTGCATCAGGCGGGCGACCTCGGCGATGGTGGTACTTGCATTGGCCTTCACGTCGGCGCTGATGTCGCGGGCGGTTGCGCCCAGCGTCGTGCAGATCTGCTCTTGCTGGGCCAGGGTGCGTGCGCCGGCCTGCTGCCATTCGGCCTGGAGCGAGCTTGCCATCGCCTCGAGGGCCTGGCTCATGCCGGCCAGGCGTGCCTGATCCCCGCTTGCGAGATCTGCCCGCAATTCGGCCTGTGCTGCGCTGACCGCGGTCACAAGCGCGGTCGAGCGTTGGGTGAAAGTGTCGGTAAAGGCCTCGAGCGAGGCGTGCAGCTGCGCACTCAGGCTTTCGTT
>JAEUNS010000053.1 GCA_016790005.1 Zoogloeaceae bacterium | reverse complement strand
CCGCCGGTCGAGATGTAGCCTACATCGTCAGCGATGTGAAACTTGGCGATTGCTGCCAGCGTGTCGCCACCGCCGGCGATCGAGAATGCCTCGGAATGGGCGATGGCCGAGGCCATCATCTTCGTGCCGCCAGCGAACTGGGGTAGCTCGAACACGCCGACCGGACCATTCCACACGATCGTGCCCGCATTGGCGATGATCTCCGAGAGTCTTGCGGCGGTTCTGGGGCCGACGTCGAGAATCCGGTCATGGGCGGCGACATCATCCACCGAAATTTTGTTTGCCCGGGCGAGCGCCGAGACTTCGTCCGCAACCACCACGTCGGTGGGCAGCGGTACCTCGGCGCCGCGCGCCTTCATGATGTCCATGATCGCATGCGCTTCCTTCACCAGATCGGGCTCGGCCAGCGAGTCGCCGATGCGCTTGCCCGATGCGAGCAGGAAGGTGTTGGCGATGCCGCCACCGACGATGAGTTGATCAACCTTGTCGGCCAGCGATTTCAGTATGGTGAGCTTGCTCGAAACCTTGGAACCGCCGACGATCGCGACCAGCGGGCGCTTCGGGCTGTGCAGTGCCTGGCCGAGGGCGTCGATCTCGGCGCCCATCAACATCCCGGCGCAGGCGACCGGTGCGAAACGGGCGATGCCATGGGTGGTGGCCTCCGCGCGGTGGGCGGTGCCGAACGCGTCATTCACATAAATGTCGCATAGGGCGGCCATTTTTCTGGCGAGCTCTTCGTTGTTCTTTTTCTCGCCCTTGTTGCAGCGACAGTTCTCGAGCAGCACCACTTCACCAGGCTTAAGCTCGAATCCGCCCTCAACCCAGTTCTGGATCAGGCGCACCGGCTTGTGCAGCAATTGCCCGAGCCGCACGGCGACCGGCGCAAGCGTATCGTCCGGGCCGACCTCGCCTTCGGTCGGGCGTCCCAGGTGCGAGGTCACCATCACCGCAGCGCCATGGTCGAGGCAGTACTGAATGGACGGCAGCGACGCCTTGATGCGGGTGTCTTCGGTGATGTTTCCGGCCTCGTCCTGCGGAACGTTGAGGTCGGCACGAATGAATACACGTTTGCCGGCGACATCCAGGTCGGTTAGCTTGAGCACGTTCATGGGTGGTTCATCCAGAGGTAAGTGACTAGATTTCGGGTGTTCGGAAAGCGGGTGCAGGCCAGCGGGTCTGCCAATGCTCGAGCGCGTCCACCAGCCGGTTGGCGAAGCCCCATTCGTTGTCGAACCACAGCAGCAGACTCATCAGGCGGGTACCGCTGGCGCGGGTCTGGCTGCCGTCGACGATGGCCGAATGGGGATCATGATTGAAATCGATCGACGCATGCGGGTCGTCGGTGTAGGCGATCAGACGCGCAAACGACTCTCGCGCAGCTTTGCGCAGCAAGGTATTGACTGCGGTGACATCGATGGCTTCACGGGTGGTCAGCACCAGATCGATGGCGGAAACGTTGAGGGTCGGCACCCTGATCGCCTTGGCTTCGACCTTGCCGGCCAGTTGCGGCAGCAGGCGTTCGACACCACGCGCGAGTCCGGTCGAAACCGGAATGATCGACTGCATCGCCGAGCGGGTCCGGCGCAGATCGGTATGGTGGTAACCGTCGATCAGGGGTTGATCGTTCATGACCGAGTGCAGGGTCGTGAGCAGCACATGCTCGATACCGAAGGCCTGGTCGAGCAGCGCCAGCACTGGTACGGCGGCGTTGGTGGTGCAGGAGGCATTCGACACGATGCGCTCGTGCCCGTCGAGGCGATCATGGTTGATGCCGTACACCACGGTCGCGTCGACATCGCTGGCGCTGTTGCCGGGGTGGGAGAGCAACACCCGTCGGCAGCCGGCATCGAGAAAGCGCGTGAGATCATCACGATCGCCATAGCGACCCGAGCATTCCACCAGCACGTCGATGTCGAGCGTGCGCCAGTCGACCTCTTCCGGCGTTTGCGCGTGACTGACCGTGATCGGCCAGCCGTCGACCATCAGGCCAGTCGGAGTGGTTTCGACCGTTCCGGGAAAGCGCCCGTGGGTCGAGTCGAAGCGGGTCAGATAGGCGATGCTGGCAAGATCGGCCGGTTCATTGATCGCGACCACGCGGAAGCGTTCGCGAAATGGGGATGCATGCAAAGCACGCAGGAAACTGCGTCCGATGCGGCCGTAGCCGTTGATGGCAAGGCGCAGGCTCATGCGGGTCCGGATTCTCGTGGGGTTTTGGCCATCGGGCGTGGAAACCCGTGCCATGCGTGGCATGGCACGGGGATTGTGCAGGTTTCAGCGTGCGTTCACAAAGGCGCGGGCAGCGTCGAGCATGCGGCAGGAATAGCCCCACTCGTTGTCGTACCACGCCAGCACCTTCACCAGCACCGAGCCGTCCTCACTCTTGATGACGCGGGTCTGGGTCGCGTCAAAGGTGGAGGAGACGGTGGTGTGGTTGAAGTCGGACGACACCAGCGGCTCGTTGTTCACCGCCAGGATGCCCTTCAGCGGGCCGTTGGCGGCGGCGGTCATCAAAGAGTTGATCTCTTCCTTGGTGGTGGCGCGTTCGGCGGTGAAGGTGAGGTCAACCAGCGATACGTTGATGGTTGGCACGCGCAGCGCGAAGCCATCGACCTTGCCCACCAGTTGCGGCAGCACCAGGCCTACGGCCTTGGCGGCACCGGTCTTGGTCGGGATGATGTTGGCTGCGGCGGCGCGCGCGCGGCGCAGGTCCTTGTGGCGCACATCCACCGTGACCTGGTCGTTGGTGTAGGCGTGGATGGTCGTCATCAGTCCCTGCTTGATGCCGACGTTGTCGGCCAGCACCTTGGCGACCGGGGCCAGGCAGTTGGTGGTGCAGGAGGCGTTGGACACCACGGTGTGCGCAGCCTTCAGCACGTCTTCATTGACACCCATTACTATGGTGGCATCGACGTCGTCACCACCCGGGGCGGAGATCAGCACCCGGTTGGCACCCTGCTCGAGCAGTGCAACCGCCTTGGCCTTGGTGGTGTAGGCGCCGGTGCATTCGAGCAGCACGTCAACGCCGTGGCTACCCCAGTTGACGCCTTTAGGATCCTTAGTGGAATAAAACGGGATCCGCTTGCCATCGATGATGATCACGTTCTCGCCGTCGGTCTCGACCGGGGTGGCGAAGCGCCCGTGGGTGGTGTCGTACCTCAGCAGGTGGGCGTTGGTCGCCAGGTCGCCGGAGGCGTTGATGGCGACGACTTCGAACTCGTTCTGCAAGCCCTGTTCATAAATGGCGCGCAGGGTGCAGCGCCCGATGCGGCCGAAGCCGTTGATCGCAACCTTGATGGACATTGGGTTTTCTCCTCTCTACGAATCTGGATCCGGGTGTCGTCGGTCTGGCTCAGAGAACGCACTTGACCGCATCGACCACTGCCTTTTCGGTGATACCGAAATACTCGAACAGCTCGCCGGCCGGGGCGGATTCGCCGAAGCGATCGATGCCGATCACCGCACCTTCCAGCCCGACATACTTGCGCCAGCCATCGGTGACGCCGGCCTCGACCGCGACGCGCGGAAGGCCGGCTGGCAGCACGGTGGCCTTATAGGCCGAGTCCTGGCGGTCGAAGACGTTGGTCGATGGCATGGACACCACGCGCACGGGAATGCCAGCTTCCGCCAGCGTCTTCTGCGCGGCTGTGGCCAGAGCCACTTCCGAACCCGTGGCGAGAATCACGGCCCGCGGGCTTCCACCTGCGGCTTCGGATAGCACGTAGCCGCCGCGGCGGATCGCCGCCACCTGTTCGGCACTGCGTACCTGGAAGGGCAGGTTCTGACGCGAGAAGCACAGGCTGCTCGGGCCGTCCTTGCGCTCGATCGCGTGCGCCCAGGCCACGGCGGATTCCACCGTATCGCAGGGGCGCCACACATCCATGTTGGGGATCAGGCGCAGGGTGGCGGTCTGCTCGACCGGCTGGTGGGTCGGGCCGTCTTCGCCCAAGCCGATCGAGTCATGGGTGAACACGAAGATCTGGCGCAACTTCATCAGTGCGGCCATGCGCAGGGAATTGCGCGCGTATTCGCTGAACATCAGGAAGGTCGCGGTGTAGGGAACCAATCCGCCATGCAATGCCGCACCGTTGGCGATCGCGCACATGCCGAACTCGCGCACACCGTAATACACATAATTGCCGCCGGTTTCGCGGCTTACACCTTTGGCGCCCGACCACAGAGTGAGGTTGGAGCCGGCAAGGTCGGCCGAGCCCCCCAGTAGCTCCGGCAGCTTGGGCGCGAAGGCTTCGATGCTGTTCTGGCTGGCCTTGCGGGTGGCGATGGTTTCGGCCTTGGCGTCGATCGCGGCGATCACAGCCTCGACCTGGGCCGACCAGTCGGCCGGAAGATCACCCTGCATGCGGCGGGTGAATTCGGCGGCGAGCTCGGGGAACGCGGCTGCGTAGGCGCCGAAGCGCTCATTCCAGTCGGCTTCGGCCTTGGCGCCGGCCTCGCGCGCATCCCAGGCAGCGTAGACGTCGGCAGGAATCTCGAACGGAGGGTGGTTCCAGCCGATGTGGGCGCGCGTCGCGGCGATTTCGGCGTCGCCCAGCGGCGCGCCGTGCACGTCGTGCGTGCCCTGCTTGTTGGGGCTGCCGGCACCGATTACGGTCTTGCAGCAGACCAGCGTCGGCTGCGCGGGGTTGGCGCGCGCGGCACGGATAGCAGCGTCGATCTCGGCTGGGTCGTGGCCCTGCACGTCACGGATCACTTGCCAGCCGTAGGCCTCGAAGCGCTTCGGGGTGTCATCGGTGAACCAGCCATCGACATGGCCGTCGATCGAGATGTTGTTGTCGTCATAGAAGGCGATCAGCTTGCCCAGGCCCCAGGTTCCGGCGAGCGAACAGGCTTCGTGCGAGATGCCTTCCATCAGGCATCCGTCGCCGAGGAACACCCAGGTGTGGTGATCGACGATGGCATGACCGGGGCGGTTGAAGCTGTCGGCGAGGATCTTCTCCGCCAGCGCCATGCCCACCGCATTGGTGATGCCCTGGCCGAGTGGTCCGGTGGTGGTCTCTATGCCGGGGGCGTAGCCGTACTCGGGGTGTCCGGGGGTCTTGCTGTGGAGTTGGCGGAAGCGCTTGAGCTCCTCGATCGGCAGATCGTAGCCGCTGAGGTGCAGCAGCGCGTAGAGCAGCATCGAGCCATGGCCGTTGGACAGCACGAAGCGGTCGCGATCTGCCCACTTCGGGTTGGCCGGGTTGTGTTTGAGGTGATGCCGCCACAGCACTTCGGCGATTTCCGCCATACCCATCGGGGCGCCTGGGTGCCCGGATTTTGCTTTTTGTACCGCGTCCATCGCAAGTGCGCGAATGGCGCCGGTGAGCGGATTGAACATGGGGGGCTTGACATTGCGGGTCGAGTGCATGGTTCTGGGCCGGCTGCGGAAATAAAGCGGGATTATCGCCGAAAACCCTATTCAGCGGCTAGGCGCGGGGCCGCAGCGCCATCACTTTTCGTTATTCGTTTCGATAAGTCGCCGGAGCGACATCCACGTCAAACGCTGCAGGCGAGGTCCGGCACGGTCGGCCTGCCCTTGTCGGGCTCAGACCACGCGCCTGCGTTTTTCCATCAGGCGCCAGATCAGCGGGGTGAGGATAAGCTGCATCGCCAGGTCGAGCTTGCCGCCCGGGATCACGATGGTGTTGGCACGCGACATGAACGAATCGTGGATCATGCTGATCAGGTAAGGGAAGTCGACCCCGCGCGGATCCCTGAAGCGTATCACCACCATCGACTCGGCCAGGGAGGGCACGTCGCGGGCGATGAACGGGTTCGAGGTGTCTACGATCGGCACCCGCTGGAAATTGATGTGGGTGCGGGCAAACTGCGGAACGATGAAGTGAACGTAGTCGTGCATCCGTCGCAGGATCGTGTCCTGAACGGCCTCCATTGAGTAACCGCGCACCCGGGTGTCGCGATGCAGTTTCTGGATCCATTCGAGATTGATCGTCGGTGCAACGCCGATCAGGAGATCGACATGACGGGCAATGTCGATCGTGTCGGTGACGACCCCGCCATGAAGCCCCTCGTAGAACAGGCAGTCGGTGCCGACAGGCAGATCCTCCCACTGGGTGAAGGTGCCCATGGGCAAGCCCCAGTGCATCGACTGGGCTTCGTCATGGATGTACAGCCTGCGCCGTCCGACTGCCGACTCGCCGTAGCGCCGGAAGAGCCCTTCGAGCTCATCGAGCAGATTCGCCTCGGGGCCGAAGTGACTCACACCCGGGCCGTGCAAGGACTCGGCCTCGGCGATACGCTTCTTCATCTCGTCGCGGGTGTAGCGATGAAAACTGTCGCCTTCGACGATGGCAGCTTCTACGCCCTCGCGATGAAAAATCGCCTCAAAAGTGTGTTTTACGGTGGTCGTGCCTGCGCCGGATGAGCCGGTGACCGCGATGACGGGGTGTTTGACGGACATTTTAAGCCTCCAGTGATCAAGCGAGTTCGTGGTGGCCGGATGCGACGAGTGCCGTGTGCCAGTCAGCGCGATGCAAACACACGCCTCGCGGCCACCACCAGTACATGAACTTCGTCATAACTCATGTCAGGGTAGCGGTCGCGAAGGGTGCGGTAGGCAAGGTGGTCGAGACTGCGGCTGCCCCAATGGTTTTCGGGCGCGAAAAAAGGCTCGATCAGTGTGATCGCTTCGTTAAACACTTCTCGTGCCCTCAGGTGCTCGCGACGTTCTACGCCGGCGGTGTTTGATGCTGGGGATGGGTCCGGGGCGCTCATACGTTTCAGTGGGCAAAGTCAGTAAATCGCCGATCAAGAGTGCGCAGCAAGCCAGGTTCGCCACTCGCTGAACAGCGACGGGCTCGCCGCCGCAATCACCCCGCGTTTGACGGACGGGCCCGCCATCAGCGAGCCGCCGTCGAGCGAGACCGCCTTGCCGCCGGCTTCGTCCAGAATCAGTTGGCCGGCCGCATAGTCCCACAGCTTCTGGCCGCCGTGAAGATATACGTCCAGTCGGCCGGCTGCGACAAAACACCACTCCAGCGCGCTCGAGCCGAAGTTGCGTTGCGAATAATAAGGTGGGCGGACCGCGAGTTCGTCGCCTAGATGGTTGCTGATGCGCTTGAAATCGATGCCGGCAACCGCGTCGCACAGTCTCGTTGCAGCATTGCGCAGCGGCAACTCCGTGCCGTTCAGGAATGCGCCGGCGCCCTTCGCGGCGTAGAAGGATTCATCGGTGACCGGGTTATACACGACGCCGAAGCGGGGCTCATGATCGACCAGATAGGCAATCGAAACCGCAAAGAACGGGATGCCGTTGGCAAAATTGGTCGTGCCGTCGATCGGGTCGATACACCACATGCCCTGGCGACCGTCGGCCCAGCAACGAGCCTGTTCTTCATCACTCATTTCTTCACCGAGGACCGGACCCGGCATGAGGCTGGGTAGTTCTTCGCTGAAGCGCCGCTGTGATTCCAGGTCGGCTTCGGTGAACAGCGAACCATCGGCCTTCTGGCTTCGAGCCGTCTTCAGATAGCGCGGCAGGATGACCTCGCGCGCAACTTCGCGCACCAGGGATTCCAGGGCGCGGGCATTGGCAAGGCGTGCCATTGCATTGGGCATTGTTGCTCCTGATTCTTGGCCGCGAGCGCACAGGCGCGGTCGCGAAGATTCGTGCGTTCTACCGGCGTGTGCGCGCATGCTCCGGATTCGCCGAGTGCCCCTATAATACCATGATGATTTCTCGCTTCTTTTTTCCCGAACCATTGCCCGCTTCAGGCCATGTTCGCCTGCCGGACGCGCTTGCGCATCATGCGACGCGCGTGTTGCGGATGGGGGCGGGCGATCCGATGGTGCTTTTCGATGGGCGCGGAGGCGAGGTGGCGGCACGCCTGCATGGGGGTGGGCGCGAGTGGTTTGCCGCTGTCGAGGCCTACGACCCGGTCGATCGTGAGTCACCGCTGGAATTGGTGTTGGTGCAGGCGCTCGCCAGCGGCGACAAGATGGACTGGATCGTGCAGAAGGCTGTCGAGCTGGGTGTGGCCGGGGTGATTCCGGTCGAGACCCGTAGAACCGTTTTGCGCCTTTCCGGCGAGCGTGCCGTGAAGCGCGTCGCCCACTGGCAACAGGTGATGGTGTCGGCCTGTGAGCAGAGCGGCCGTAATCGGGTGCCCGAACTTGCACCGATCGTGTCGCTTGCGCAGTACCTGGCGACTCATCGCGACACCGACAAGCTTATGTTCGTGCCCACGGCCGAGCGTTCGATGCGGGTTTTGGGGCCTCCCGGTGGTCCGCGTCATCTTCTGATCGGTCCGGAGGGTGGGTGGGCCGATGACGAACTTGCTGCCTGCAGGGCGGCAAATTGTGTGCTGGCGACTCTTGGTCCGAGGGTACTGCGGACTGAAACTGCCGGGCTTGCTGCGCTTGCAGCAGCACAGGTTTTGTGGGGAGACGTTTGAAATGTTCGAATCGGTCGAGATCGGTCACCAAACCCCCAAGGAAGAGTTCGAGAAGCTCGAGCCGCAACTGCGCGCAGATCTTCTCGATGCCCAGTTCGATCTGCGCGAGCAGGCGCCATTTTCAGTGGTGATCCTGATCAATGGCGTGGATGGTGCGGGTAAGGGCGAGACGGTGAATCTGCTCAACGAGTGGATGGATCCCCGCCACATCGAGACCCAGGCTTTCGATTCACCCACGTCGGAGGAGGCCGAGCGGCCCTACATGTGGCGCTTCTGGCGCGCACTCCCGCCCAAGGGCAAGATCGGGGTGATGTTCGGTAACTGGTACACCGACCCGATTCAGGAGCGGGTCGAGAAGCTCACCAAGAAGGCCGAACTCGACCAGCATCTCGACGACATCGTACGCTTTGAAAGCATGCTCGTCAGGGAAGGGGTGCTGCTGCTGAAGCTTTGGTTTCATCTGCCAAAGGCCGGACAGAAGACACGCCTCGAGGCACTCGAAAAAGACCCGCGCACCCGTTGGCGGGTGACCGAGCTCGACTGGCATTACTACAAGCTGTACGACCGATTTCGCGAGGTGGCCGAGCATGTGTTGCGCCGTACCAGCACCGGCGAGGCGCCGTGGCAGCTCGTCGATGGCTCCGATCCCCGTTATCGTGCGCTGTTCGTCGCGCGGGCGCTGCTTGATGCGCTGCGCCGACGTCTCGATGCTGCGAGCCACCACTGGGAGCCGCGCCAGACCGCGCCAGCGTTGCCGCCGGTGCTCGACGGTCAGAACCTGCTCAATACCTTGGTGCTCGACCAGCCCCTGAGCAAGAAGGACTACAACATTCAGCTCGAAGAGCTGCAGGGCAGGCTGGCCATGCTGGTGCGCGACAAGGCGTTTGCCGCGCGATCATTGGTGCTGGTGTTCGAAGGTCATGACGCAGCCGGCAAGGGTGGCGCGATCCGGCGTGTCACCGCAGCCCTCGATGCGCGTCGCTACCGGATCGTACCGATTGCAGCGCCCACCGACGAAGAGCTGGCAAAGCCTTATCTGTGGAGATTCTGGCGCCAGTTGCCGCGGCGGGGACGAGTCTTGATCTTCGATCGGTCATGGTATGGGCGGGTCTTGGTCGAGCGGGTCGAAGGCTATTGCTCCCCTGCCGACTGGATGCGTGCCTATGCCGAGATCAACGATTTCGAGGACGAGATCATCGCGGCGGGTGGAATCGTGGTGAAGTTCTGGCTTGCGATCAGTGCTGATATTCAGCTCGAACGCTTCAAGGAGCGTGAGGCCGAGCCTCACAAGCGCTTCAAGATCACCGAGGAGGACTGGCGCAATCGCGACAAGTGGGGTGAGTACGAGCGGGCGGTCTGTGACATGATCGACCGCACCAGTACCGAGAACGCGGCGTGGACGCTGGTCGAGGCCAACAACAAATACTACGCCCGCATCAAGGTGTTGCAGACGCTATGCGATCGGATCGAGGCCGCGCTCAAGAAATGAGGGAGCGGCCGTCCGGTAACGGTCTGTAACGCTGTCGCGGAGCCCCGCAGGCGGTTCCGATACAATGCCATCCTGACTCGCCCGATTGCTGCTGCATGCGGGCCACGGAACCTCCACGACACGGGTAACTGCTTGACCAGCGACACCAGACACACCACTGCGGCCAATGAGGCTGCGAGCGACACCAGCCAACTCCAGTTCGTCTCCTGGGTGCGAGGCGCTGCACCTTATATCCATGCGTTTCGTGGCCGCACCTTCGTGATCGGCTTCGGCGGCGAGGTCATGGAGGGGCCGCGGGCCCAGAGTCTGGCCTACGATTGCAACCTTCTTGCCGCGCTGGGCATTCGGCTTGTGCTGGTGCATGGCGCGCGCCCGCAGATCGAAGCTGAAATGGCCCGCCGTGGCCTCGAGCCGCGCTATCACCATGGCGTGCGGGTGACCGATGCCCCAGCGCTGGAGTGTGTAAAGGCTGCAATGGGGGTCACCCGGCTCGAACTCGAGGCCTTGTTGTCGCAAGGCTTGCCCAACACCCCGATGGCGGGTAGCTACATGCGGGTGACCAGCGGCAACTTCATCACCGCGCGCCCGGTGGGTGTCGTCGAGGGCATCGACTACCAATACACGGGCGCGGTGCGAAAGATCATTGCCGAAGAGATCAACGCCGACCTCGACCAGCAGAATGTGGTGCTGATCACTCCGATGGGGGTGTCGCCTGCTGGCGAGATCTTCAACCTGAGCGTGGAAGATGTCGCCGAAGCGGTGGCGGTTGCGTTGAAAGCCGAGAAGCTGATCTACCTGTGCGATGCCCCGGGGCTGCTCGATGGCGACGGGCGCCTGATCGATTCGATCACCGCCGATGAGGCCCAGCGCATGCTGCTTGCAGGCGAGGGCCTGACCGAGGATCTTGATCTTTACCTGCCGCGCGCGATCAGCGCGGTACGCAGAGGCGTGGCACGGGCCCACTTGATCGACCATGACAAGGATGGCGGGCTGTTGCTCGAATTCTTCACCCATGCTGGCGTGGGCACAGTGATTTCGCGTGATCCGCTGTTTCGTCTGCGCGAGGCCACAATCGACGATGTTGGCGCACTGGTGGCGCTGATTACGCCGATGGAGGCCGATGGCACGCTGGTAAGACGTGGCCGCGAGTTGCTCGAGCAGGAGATCGAGCGCTTCACCCTGGTTGAGCATGACGGCGTGCTGGTCGGGTGTGCGGCGCTGTATCCGTTCAGCGACGAGCGGGCGGCCGAACTGGCCTGTCTCGCGGTGACCCCGGAATACCGGCGCTCGGGCCTGGGCGATCAATTGCTGCGGCGACTCGAGCGGCGCGCGCGCTCGCTCCGTTTCGAGCGTCTGTTCGTGCTCACGACACGTACCGCCCACTGGTTTCGCGAGCGCGGCTTCGTCGAAACCGACCCCGATTCACTGCCGCGCCAGAAGCGCGAGCTCTACAACTACCAGCGCCGTTCAAAGGTGTTCGTCAAGACCTTATGACTGCTGACTCTTCGATGCGGGAGCAGGGCCCGGGTGGGCCAGCGCGGCGCGAACCTGCTCACCCACCGGATGGCAGTGCTGCACTGGCGCTGGTGTTCGGCCTGGTCGCGGCTGCGGTGGCGGGGCTCATTCTGGCGCTGCATCTCGCGGCAGGTGACTGGTGGCTCACCACCGCGGCGTTGTTGGCAACCGGTGCCGTGTCGGGGGCGATTGCGTATCGGCATGTGCTGGCCCGTTGCCATGTACGCGAGCTCTATCGGCTGCAGGTCTTCAAGCATATTCAGTTGCTCGATAGCGCCAATCCGCCTGCGGGCGGGGTCGAGTTCGCGCCGACGCCGGAACCTGCCTCGCGTGAGATGTTCGAGCGCATAGACGCGGCTGCCCGTCAGCTTCGGCTCCTGCGCGAGATCGAGGAGGGCGTTCATGGTCTTGAGGCGCTTTTCGACTTGTCTGGCAGACTGGTCTGGATCAGCCCCTCGGTCGAGCGCTTGACCGGTCAGACGCAGGCCGATTGTCTGGCCGCGCAGGATGCCGTCAGTGTCCTGGTGCACGAGTCCGATCGTGGTTTCTACCGCAAGATGGCGGCCCAGATCGCGGCCGGAAGCCGTGCCGAAGACTTCGAGATGCGTCTGGTGCGCCGCGACGGGAGCACCGGCTGGGTCGCGTGCCACCTGCGTCCGCTCGGGGGAGACGACGATGCCTTGCGGGGCTTGCGGCTGTCAGCCGAGGATATCCATGCGCGCAAGGAAACCGAATACAAGCTTCTCGAAACGGTTGCCGAATTGCGGCGCTCGCAGGCCTTGCGCGAACACTACCTGTCGCGCAGCAAGGACGAGCGGATGCGCCTTACGGCGCTGCTGAATGTGATCCGGCTGGGTATTCTGTTCATGGATCGCGATCATCGGGTGCTCTACTACAACAGGGCAATGCTCGACATGTGGGGGTTTCAGCCTGAAGAAAACCTGATCGGGGTGCGCGACGTCGTGCTGCATAGTCGCATGGCCCATCTTCCGACCGACCCCGAGGCCTTTCTCGCCCATGTGCAGGAGCGCCTGGGCCAGCGGGACAATCACAAGATCGGCGAGATCCCGCTCAAGGATGGGCGAATCCTCACCGATGCGACTGCGCTGGTCGAAGGTGGGCCCGACAACACCGATATCGGTCGAGTGTGGATTTACGAGGATGTAACCGAGGCGCACCAGACGGCGCGGCGACTCGTGCAGTTGGCCGAACGCGATCCGCTGACCGACCTTTTCAACCGGCGCCGGTTTCATGAGGAGCTTGACCGGGCCCTCGCCAATGCGCGGCGCAAATCTGGCAAGACCGGATTGGTGATGATCGATCTCGACGGCTTCAAGCCGATCAATGACGAGTTTGGGCATCAGGCGGGCGATGAGGTACTGGTGACACTCGCCCGAGCTGTAGGGGCGATGATTCGGCGCGATGAGATTTTCTTTCGCCTCGGCGGCGATGAATTCGCGGTGCTTGCACCCGATACCGCAGTGCGTGCGCTTCAGGAACTTGCGCGCCGGATCGTGGAGGCCATAGCGGCGCTGCGTTTCGAGTTTGGCGGGCGTACGGTCAGCCTCACCGCCAGTCTGGGGATTGCGGTGTTTCCAGAACATGCGGCCGACGCAGAGCGTCTGATTGCAGTTGCGGATCAGGCCATGTATTTTTCAAAGAGCAGCGGCCGCAACCGCTGGTCGATTGCTGGTGAAAATCCCGAATGTGACGACAATGCCCGGGTGGGTGGGTCGGATGAAAGTAAACTTGAAGGGGAATAGACAATGGCACGAATGGTAAATTGCGTGAAACTCGGGCGTGAGTCGGAAGGGCTCGATCTGCCGCCGGTGCCGGGCGCGCTGGGCAAGCGGATCTATGAAAACGTCTCGAAGGAGGCCTGGCAGCAGTGGGTGAAGTACCAGACCATGCTGATCAACGAGAACCGCCTCAATCTGATGGATGCACGTGCACGCAAGTACCTGTCCGAGCAGATGGAAAAGCACTTCTTCGGCGAGGGCGCCGATCAGGTGGGTGGTTACGTCCCGCCGGCGGCCTGAGTGGGTCAATCAGGCATTCGCGGCGTCCGTGCGGGGCTGATGCGCATGCGGGCCGAAGCGGCATGAGTGCGGGTTTGCAGGTGTCCGACTCGGACAGAGTATGGCCAAACGTACCTGCGTGTTACGGCTGGCTATCACTCGATAGACGAGGCATGTGGCGCCTCAAGGGCGAGCCGATTCATCATGCGGGGCTGAATGCCTTTGTCGGGTACAACTATCGTCGTGATGATTCTGGCTGCTGGGTGGTGCACAACGGACCGCAAAAGGTCTTTGTTGAGCTTGATTACGCGCCCTGGGTGTTCAGGCTGATGCCCGACGGGGCTTTGGTGACGCATACCGGCCTTGTGGCGGGCCCGCCCACAAGCGTACATATCGACGAAGAAGGTGCGATCCTGTTCGTAACCCAGATCGGACCGGGGTTGCTCGACGATCGTGATCTGGCAGCCATGCTGGCCGGTTGTGTTACCGTAACCGGTGGAGACGTCGACGAACTTGCGCTGGATCAGGCAATTGCAGGCTCTGGAATGCTGTGCTGGAAGGGCTTGCCGATTGGCGCTATACGGCGCGCAGATATTGCGGCCAAGCTTGATTTCATCGCCAACCCGGTTCCGCCGGACTCGCTGTCATCTGATTGAAACGCCTGGGTAAGGGGCGTTGCCGGATACTTTCGCGAGCGGGTGACTGGCCTCCCCCTCGCGAGAGACTTTTTTGCGTTAGCTCTTTTCGATCTGTTGTTCGAGCGATTCCAGCGTCGAGTGGCGAACGTCCTTGCCCTTGACCATGAAAACCACGTACTCGGCTATGTTGGTGGCATGGTCGCCAATCCGTTCGATCGCCTTGGCGATGAACAAGACATCGAGGGAGCGGGTGATCAGGCGGGGATCTTCCATCATGAAGGTTGCGAGCTGACGCAGGATGCCCTTGAAGATCGCATCGACTTCCTTGTCCTTGCGTGCAATCTCGACGGTTGCCGAAACGTCCTGGCGTGCGAAGGCATCCATTGCACTGCTGAGCATCTCGATGGCCATGTTGGCTACATAGCGCAGCTCGATCTTGGGTACGAACGCGGATTCTGCTTCGACGATCGGGCGGGCCGCCTTGGCCATCTTCTTCGCCTCGTCGCCGACCCGCTCGAGATCGGTGATCATCTGCATCATCGTCATGACCAGGCGCAGGTCACTGGCTTGTGGCGCATGCCGCGCGATGAGCTGAATGCAGCGCTCGTCGAGCTCCATCTCTTCCTTGTTGACCAGCTTGTCACCCTGAATCACCTTTTCGATCAGGGTCATGTCGTTGCCGGTGAGCCCGTCGAGCGCGTCGACGACCTGGGAGCGAACGTATTCGGCCATCAGCAGAATACGGCGTTGGATTTCATCGAGTTCGTCGTCGAACTTGGTGACAGTGTGCTTGTTCATCGTGATCATTCGAAAGGACTCAGTTCCAGCAGACTAGCAGTTGAATATGACCGTTTTGTTGCAGGCAGGTCGGCTTGGAGTGCTTGCAAGCGGCGGGTTCAGCGCCGCACCAGCCGCTCGACGCCGGTGGAGGTTGCGAGCAACAGGATGTCGGCACCGCGATGGGCGAATAGCCCGTTGCTGACCACGCCGACGATCTGATTGAGCTCGGACTCGAGCGCATGTGGGGCCGTTATCCGCAGACCGTGTACATCCAGGATCTGGTTGCCATTGTCGGTCACGAAACCCGTGCGCAGGACAGGTTTTCCGCCCAATGCATAGAGCCTGCGTTCGACATAGGCGCGCGCCATTGGAATCACCTCGACCGGCAGCGGAAACCTGCCCAGGGGCTCAACGCGTTTTGTGGCGTCACAGATGCAGATGAAACGCGTGGCGACAGCGGCGACGATCTTCTCGCGGGTGAGCGCACCGCCGCCGCCCTTGATCATACTGAGCCCGGCATCAATCTCGTCCGCGCCGTCTACATAAACCGGCAGGTCAGTGATGTCGTTCAGGTCACGGAGCGCGATCCCGTGCGCAGCAAGGCGCTGTGAACTCGCCTCGGAACTCGACACCGCCCCGGCGATCCTGTCCTTGATCGATGCAAGTCCGTCGATGAAGTGGTTGACGGTAGAGCCCGTGCCTACGCCGACGATCGTGCCGTCTTCGACGTATTCCAGTGCTGCGAGTGCTGCAGCCTTCTTGAGTTCATCCTGGGTCATGATGAATGTTCCATGCGGTTATCGGTCAGAAAAGGCCGTCGAACGGCTGAACGAGAACGCTGCCACCAGAGGCAACATCGCCCTGATCTTCAGGCAGCACGATGAAACAATTGGCATCGGACATCGACTTGAGCACCCCTGAGCCCTGGGCGCCAGCTACGCTGACCGTGCATCTGCCGCCGACAAACGCGAGACGTCCGCGCAGAAACTCGCAGCGCCCCGGGCGTTTGGCGATCGCCGAATCGATGGTCGCCTCGAATAGTATGTGCTCAGGCAGCGGCGATACGCCCGACAGTGCCAGCAGCGCATCCTTGACGAACTGGTAGAAGGTCACCATCACGGCGACCGGGTTTCCCGGCAGGCCGAAGATCCAGGCATTGCCGATGCGCCCGAACGCCATAGGCCTGCCCGGTTTGATGTCGATCTTCCAGAAGGCGACGTCGCCAAGGCGCGCCATCAGTTCGCGGATGAAATCGGCCTCGCCGACCGACACGCCGCCACTGGTCAGGATTACATCGGCATTGTTGGAGGCGTCGATGAATGCCTGTTCCAGCGCCTCGGGCTTGTCTTCGATCACGCCCATGTCAAGCAATTCGCAGCCCAGCAGGGTCAGCGCGCTATATAGCGTGTAGCGGTTGCTGTCGTAAACCTGGCCGGGTCCGAGTGGCCGGCCGATCGTTGCAATCTCGTCGCCGGTCGAAAAGAAGGCGACCCGCAGGCGCCTGCGGACACTGACCTCGGCAATCCCCAGCGATGCGATCAGACCGATTTCGGCTGCGCTGCAGCGCTTGCCGGCCGGCAGGGCGACGCTGCCCTCGGCGAGGTCTTCGCCGGCGCGACGCAGATTCTGGAATGCTTTCTGCCCTGCGGGAATCAGCACCGACGAATCCTCGATGCGCACGATTTCCTGGACGACGATGGTGTCGGCGCCCCGCGGAATCTCGGCGCCAGTCATGATGCGCACGGCCTGACCCGCACCCGTGATGCCTGAGAAGGGTCTGCCGGCGAACGCCGTGCCAACGATCTGCAAACGGCTCTCGGCGCCGGCCGCGAGGTCGGCATGGCGTACCGCGTAGCCGTCCATTGCCGAATTGTCATGCGCTGGCACATTGCAGGGTGCGATCACGGGCTCGGCCAGTACGCGGCCAAGCGCATCGCGGGTCGACACCCGTTCCCAACCCGAAACGGCGGTGAGAGGGGTGAGTATGGCCTGCCGGGCCTGGTCCATGCCGAGGCTGGTCTGGGAGTGCTGAATCATCGCGGTTCAGTCCTTCGGGTGTCCTGACGGTGAATGCCGGTTGGCGTTTGGGTCATCCGACTCGGGATTATCGCCGATCCGAGGCCTGGACGTGAGTCCGATGTCTCCTGTGTCTTCAAGCGCTGGTGTTGGCCTTGCGTTTGTCGAATCACCCGTTCCGACGCGTACTTGCTAGACTGCGCAATCATGACTGATTCAATTCATGAGGTCGCGTTCGCGGCCTTGATGCTCGCATCCCCCGAACAAAAGTGCGCCGCGGTCGCACATCTGCATCAATGCTGGGAAGAGGGGGCGTATCGCGTCCATCCAGCCGAGAACGATGCCGAGCCCATTGAGAACCCTGGTCGGCCGCCGCGCCCGGAGTTGGTGCCGCCACAAGCCTTGCAGCCGCGCCGGGTCACGAGCGCAGAGGGGCACGCGGCGCTCATTCATGCAATCGCGCATATCGAGTTCAACGCAATCAACCTCGCGCTCGACTGCGTTCATCGCTTTCGCGCGTTTCCGCATGCTTTTCATTCGGGCTGGATCAAGGTCGCTGCGGACGAGGCCTTGCACTTTGGGATGCTGCGGACCCGGCTGCACAGCCTGGGGTTTGACTATGGTGACTTTCCGGCGCACAACGGCTTGTGGGACATGGCTTGCCGGACGGCCCACGATCCGCTCGCGCGTATGGCTCTGGTGCCGAGGGTGCTCGAGGCGCGCGGCCTGGATGCAACCCCGGCCATCATCGCGAAGCTGCGCGGAATCGGCGATCGCGAAAGCATCGCGGTGCTCGAGCGGATTCTTGCGGACGAGGTGTCGCATGTGGCCTTGGGTGACCACTGGTTCAAGCTGATCTGCAGTGAGCGCAAGCTCGACCCCGAGGCTACCTATATTGCACTGATTGACTTGTTCGCGGTCGCGCGTCCGCATCCCCCGATCAATGAGGCAGCGCGTAGGGCCGCAGGTTTCAGTGCCGATGAACTCGCATGGATGAGCAGTCGACGCTGATCACGGGTGCAATAGACGCCTGGCTCCAGGCTCGAATGAATGGCCTGGTTACCGAGGACACCAGGCGTCAGGGCAAAAAAAAGGTGGCTCGAAGCCACCTTTTGATTCGGGCGAACCGGCGTTAACGCAATCCTGCGGCGAAATCTGCAACTGCGCGCATTTCGGCGTCGGTCATCTTGAGCGCGATCGTGCGCATCATCTGGTTGGGGTCGTTGTGGCGACCGCCATCACGGAAGTTTTGCAGTTGCGTCAGGGTGTATTGGGCATGCTGCCCTGCGATCCGCGGGTATTGGGCGGGCATGCCCGAACCGGCTGGGCCATGACAGGCGCCACAGGCGGGAACCCCCTTCGACGCGATACCGCCACGCCAGATGTTCTGGCCCTGTTCGATTGTGTCGGGGTTCACCGCAACGCTGGGTTCAAGTTTCTGCACTGCATAGAAATCGGCTATTGCCTTCATGTCCGCCTCTTCGAGGCTCGCCGCCATGGCGGTCATGACCGCGTTCTCGCGCACCGGGGGCTTGCCGTCCCAGCTCTTGAACTCCCTCAATTGCTTGAACAGGTACTCGGGAATCTGGCCAGCCAGCTTGGGGTTTTCGGGTAACGCGCTGTTGCCGTCAACATTGTGGCAACCTGCACAGAGCGAACCGATCAGTGGATTGACCTTGTCGGCCTCCGCAGCAGGGTCTTGAGCATGTAGGCTGCCTGCAACCAGCAGCAGTGAGAGCAACAGGGAACGCTTGGTCATGGTGTCCTCAGAAAGCCGTGAGCGATGATCTTAAACGCGGTATTCTATATCAAGCCTATGCATTTGCGCGACGCATTCGGTGCCCAATTATCCAATTCGCGCGACGCGCCACCAAGTTTTCATGCCGATCTTTCGTAACGCCCAATTTGAAATCTCAATCGCGAAGCCTGCCGGATTGCCACCTCCAGTCGGCGCCGAGATCGCCTTTGCCGGACGCTCAAATGCCGGAAAATCAAGCGCGATCAATACTATTGCGGGCCACACCCGGCTTGCATTCGTGTCGAAGACGCCTGGTCGCACCCAACTGATCAATTTCTTTCGGCTTAACTGCGGCGCGGCGCTGGTTGACTTGCCGGGCTATGGTTATGCCAAGGTGCCGGAGAGTGTGCGGCGCCAGTGGCAAGGCCTGCTCGAGAACTACCTCAGCCGACGCGAGAACCTGGTCGGCTTGGTGTTGATCATGGATTCGCGCCATCCGCTTAAGCCGCTCGACCTGCAGATGATCGGCTGGTATGCGCCGTCCGGTCGTCCGATCCACATCCTGCTGACCAAGAGCGACAAACTTTCGCGCAATCAGGCGAGTGCCGCGCTGGCACTGGTGCGGCGCGAACTGGCAGGCATGGGCGAGCAGGTCAGCGTGCAGTTGTTCTCGAGCCTGAGCAAAACCGGAACAGAAGAGGTTGAAAGCACGGTCGCTCGCTGGCTGGGCCTTGATCAACCCGAGACATCGGCAATAGCGGCTAAACCGGACAAAAAAACCCCGGGCTGAAGGGATGTGAGCCCGGGGAGATTACGCCTTGTTGAGGCACCCGCTCAGGGAGGGAAAGCGGGTAACGGCCTAAGCCGTCTTGTTTCAGATCGGCGCGTAGGCAGATAGTTCCCGGCACCGGTCAAGGCGTCGCTTTGTAGGCAGCCTCCCGTTCATTCACAGGAATTCACATGAGTTCAATCGGACATTCTTTCGGACAATTTCCGGGCACCCGCATGCGGCGGATGCGACATGACGACTTTTCGCGTCGTCTGATGTGTGAAAACCGCCTGAGTGCGGACGATCTGATCTATCCGGTGTTCGTACTCGACGGTGCGTCCCGTACCGAAGCAGTCGCGTCGATGCCGGGTGTCACACGCATGACCCTGGATCACCTCCTGGGGGTCGCCGAGCAGGCGCTGACGCTCGGGATACCCGCGCTGGCGCTGTTTCCGGTCATTGATGGTGCCAAGACGCCGGGCGCCGAAGAGGCCTGGAACCCTGAAGGCCTGGTGCCGACGGTGGTGCGTGCGCTCAAGTCGCGTTTTCCCGAACTTGGCGTCATCACCGATGTCGCACTTGATCCCTATACCAGTCATGGCCAGGATGGCCTCATCGATCCGGATGACCCGAGCGGCTACGTGTTGAATGACGAAACCCTCGATGCGCTCGCAAAACAGGCCCGATGCCATGCCGAAGCGGGTGTCGATGTGGTCGCGCCCTCCGACATGATGGATGGCCGGGTGGCGAGAATCCGGGCCGAACTCGATGGCGGCGGATTCATCCACACCCGAATCCTTGCCTACTCGGCCAAGTACGCATCGAGTTTCTACGGCCCGTTTCGCGATGCGGTGGGCTCGTCGGGCAACTTGGGCAAGGGCAACAAGAGAACCTATCAGATGGATCCCGCGAACTCCGACGAGGCGATTCGCGAGGTGGCGCTGGATATCGCCGAGGGCGCAGACATGTTCATGGTCAAGCCCGGCATGCCTTATCTCGACATCGTTCGGCGCGTCAAGACCGAGCTCAAGGTGCCCACCTACGTCTATCAGGTCAGCGGTGAGTACGCGATGCTCAAGGCGGCGATCAACAATGGTTGGTTGTCCGAGAAGGCTTGCGTGCTCGAGGCCTTGCTCGCGTTCAAGCGGGCCGGCGCGGATGGAATCCTGAGCTATTTCGCACTCGATGTGGCACGCTGGCTGAAGGCCGGGGGCTGATGCGGCGTCGGTGGCGGGCCGGGTGCGCCTACAGCACCCGGCCCGCGCTGCGTCTGAGTGCAAGAATCGAGCGAAGCTTGAGATCCACGTAGGGTGGCTGACGCAGCCCGCGTCCGATCAGCACGGTTTTCATCCCCAGCCGCTTGGCCGTTCGCAGGTTCTCGACCGAGTCCTCCACCAGAATGCAACGGCGTGCCTCGAGGTTCTCGTTGTCTAGGAGGAGGCGAAACGCCCGCGCAGCGGGTTTGGGGTGAAAGTGGAGTTGTTCGATGCCATAGGTGGCGACGAAGTGACGGCGAATGCCCATGATGTCGAGCACGGCATCGACGTAGCGGCGCGGGCCGTTCGAAAATACGATCTTTCTTCCCGGCAGGTGGGTGAGCATCGAGCCGAGGGCGCGATCGAACACCATCATCTCGTGCAGTTTCTCGAAACGGTGGGTTTCGGCCAGAAAGTGGCGCGGATCGGTGCCGTGGTGGCGAACAAGCCCCAGCAGGGTGGCGCCGTAGCGACCCCAGTAGTGCATCCTGAGCGCATTGGCTTCATCGCGGGGCAGGGTGAGGTAGTGCTCCAGATAGCGCGTCATTGCCGCGTTGATGTGCGGAAAGATATGCGCGCTGGCATTGTGGAGCGTGTTGTCGAGATCGAATAGCCAGGTGGCGTGCGTCATCAGACCGTTCCGCGCTCAGGTTGGGTTTTTGGGCTGAAAGCGCACGATTGCGCGTCCATCGTCGAGCTTCCTGGGTGCGGCCTTCCAGGCGTGCCCCTGGATGATCTCGAACGTGATCGGCAGGCGTTGATCCACGAAGGCCTCTTCAAGCCGCCTGCGCGCGATTGCCCAGCGGGCCTTGCCGCCCAGGTTTCGCGGCCGGAGGGTGCTGGCATTGTTCCAGCCGGACTGGCGCAAATCGGTCAGCAGGCTTTCGATGTCCGTGTAGGTGAGGGTGACGATCTCCATATCCATCACCGGATCGGAAAAACCGGCCTTGACCAGTGCATCGCCGATGTCGTGCATGTCGATGAAGCGGTGTACGCGATCGCCCCCCTGGTCGCCGAGCGCCATGCGCAACTCCTTGAGGGTGTCGGGGCCGAGGGTTGAAAACATCAGCAGACCGTCGATCGCAAGTGTCCGATGCATCTCGCGCAGGGCCGGTAGTGGATCGGTCAGCCAGTTGAGCATGAGGTTCGACCAGATCAGAACGAATTGAGCATGTGCGAACGGTAGCGCGCCTGCCTCGGCGCAGGCGAGCATCGGCGCAGCAGCCCGTTTGCGTCTGGAGGCGAACAGGCGTGCCAGCAGGCCAGGTTCGTCGCCATCGGTTTTCAGAAATGGCAGGGCAAAGTCGATGCCGACCCGTCTCGCCTGTGGGTAGCGAGCGCCCAGCGCATGCAGATCGCCACCGCTGCCGCAGCCGATGTCCAGTATCCGGTCGGGTGAGATGCGGATATAGTCGAGACGCTCCGACATCCTGCGTGCGACCTCTTCCTCGAGCACCGCGAGGGGTCGGTGATGGGCCGCGCTAAGGCCGAAGCGCCGCCTCGCCAGCCTGTGATCGAGCGCATAGTTCGAGCTGGATACATTCATGCGTGGGGGTTCGGGGAGACCGAGGCGCGTGAAAAATTCGTTGGCATGCTTGAAAATCCGGGGTGTAATGCGGCACGAAACCGCGCATGTTGGGTATCGGACAGGATCTTGTCAAACTCGTTGTCGTCGCTGCGTGCCAGCCTTCGTTTTGTCGTCGACCTGCTCGTGCCCCACGACTGCTTTGTCTGTGGGCATGAGTCCGGCGGCGTGCTTCTCTGTACCGAGTGTGCAGGCGAACTGCCTGTGGTCGGGCCGGCCTGCCCGATGTGTGCGCTCCCAAGTCCGGGTGCCATGGTCTGCGGTGCGTGCCTGAGCGCTCCACCGGCCTTCGATGCCACGTTCGCGGCATTTCCGTATGCCTTTCCGATCGACCGCATGGTGCAGGCCCTCAAGTATCGTTATCGCTTGTCGGTGGTGCCCTTCCTGGCCGAAGCCCTGATTGCCCTCGGTCCGGTCGATGGGGTGGATAGGGTGCTGCCAATGCCGCTGCATGTGAAACGCCTGCGTGAGCGTGGTTTCAATCAGGCCGTCGAACTCGCGCGCCCGCTGGCCCGCGTGCGTGGCCTGCCGCTTGAACTGGTACAGGTGGGCAGGGTGCTGGATGTGGCGCCACAGATGTCTCTTTCCTGGCGCGAGCGCCAGTCGAACATGCGCGGGGTGTTCGACTGCGCCGGGCGCTTCGACGGTGCGCATGTGCTGGTCGTCGACGACGTGATGACGACCGGCGCAACCCTGCATGCGCTCGCCGCGGTACTCAAGAAGCAGGGTGCGAGCCGTGTTACCAACCTGGTTGTGGCGCGTACGCCACGAATGAGCTGAAATGTTCAATGTTGTTCTACTGCAGCCCGAGATTCCGCCCAATACCGGCAATGTGATCCGCCTCGCAGCCAATACCGGGGTGCGGCTGCATCTGGTCAAGCCGCTGGGCTTCGATCTGAGTGATCGCCAACTGGCGCGTGCCGGGCTCGACTACCACGATCTCGCGAGTGTCGTCGTTCATGATGACTGGGCTGCCTGCCGCAGCTTTCTGGGCAATGCGCGAGTCTTTGCCTTCTCGACGCGCGGGCGGCGTCGCCATGACGAAGTGCTGTTCGACGCCGGTGATGCCCTGGTTTTCGGTTCAGAAACGCGCGGTCTGGCGCAGGCGTTTCTCGATCAGCTCGACGCCTCGCAGGTGGTGCGGATTCCGATGCGGGCATCGAATCGCAGCATGAATCTGTCAAACAGCGTGGCCGTGGTGGTATTCGAGGCCTGGCGGCAGCATGGTTTCGCCGGGGGGGCGTGAGCGCTTGCAGGCGACTTGTGGCCCCTATTCGACTTTGGGCTCTCGCGACAGCAGGCGTTCCACGGCTTCACGCGGGCCGACAGTGCCGGAGTGCAGCAGTGCATCCACGGCTTCGCAGATCGGCATTTCGACACCATGCCGGTTTGCCAGGCGCACCGCTTCGCGCGTCGTCGGCACCCCTTCGGCCACATGGCCCAGCTCGGAGAGAATGGCGCCAAGTGATTTGCCCGCGGCAAGCGCGAGCCCGACCCGACGATTGCGCGACAGATCTCCGGTGCAGGTGAGGATCAGGTCACCCATTCCAGCCAGGCCCATCAGGGTTTCGGCGTGACCGCCCAGCGCCGTGGCCAGCCGTGCCGTCTCGGCCAGGCCGCGGGTGATCAGCGCGGCGCGCGCATTGAGCCCGAATCCGAGCCCATCGGACACGCCCGCCGCGATGGCAATCACATTCTTGATGCCGCCGCCGAGTTCGGCGCCGACGAGGTCGGTGTTGGCATAGATTCGCAGCCGTGGCTGGTGCAGGGCATTCACCCAATGCCGGGCGAAGTCGATATCGCGCGCGACCAGGCTCACCGCAGTCGGAAGCCCCGCACCCACCTCGGCGGCAAAACTGGGGCCGGTGAGCACGCCGCAGGCTGCATCTGCGCCAATCTCTTCGGCGACGATCTCATGCGGCAGCTTGCCGGTTCCGCTTTCCAGCCCCTTGCAGGCCCAGATCAGTGGGGTGGCGGGTGCCGCTATGCGCAGGGCGCGTACGGTCTGGCGCAGTCCGGCGAGGGGCGTGACCACCAGGTGAAGGTCGGCCCCGGCCGCTGCCTGCTCGATGTCGGCGCTGACTTTCAGCGCTGCCGGAAAGCCGACGTTCGGCAGATAGCGAGTGTTGGTGCGGGCCGCCTCGAGTTCGGCGACCAGCGCCTCGCTCCGGGCCCACAAGCTAAGCTCATGCTGGCGTGCGAACGCCACCGCCAGGGCAGTTCCCCAGGCGCCCGCTCCGAACACCGCAATACGCATGGCCTAGAGGCCCCAGACGTCGGTGACCCTGAGGTAGCCGCTCAGGCCGTCCTGATGACCGACCTGCACCCAGCCGCCTGCAGGCTCGCCGCGCAGTTCGAGAATGGTGTCGCGAGCCGCTTCGAAGACCGGGGTCGCCCCAATATCGGGGCTCTGGCGCACGGTCGCACGATCACTCGAAACCATCAGCGTACGGCGTGAGCTCAATGCCGAGCCCTCGATCCAGTTGATCGTACCCCCGGCATCGCGCACCTTGACCCACTTGTCGACAACGACGACGACCTCCACCGGCGTGCCCGAGGCGATGATGAAGAGTCGCTTGCTCGTGTTCGAAGGCATTTCGTAAAGAATCGCCGCCTGGTTGACCGAGCGAAACTCGATCGCGTGAGCAGCCTGGAAGCTTGCCATCAGCCCAGTGGCAAGAATGAGCGAGCGCAGGGGTCGTTTCATGATGTTTTACTGGATCTTGATTTCGCCGCCCTGCTGGGCAGCGCTGGCTTGCTGCTTCTGGGCCTGGTAGAGGCCTTCGAAGTTGACCGGCGCGAGCACCACCGGCTGAAAACCAGCACGGGTGACTGCGTCCGACACGGCCTCACGGGCATACGGAAACAGAATATTGGGGCAGCCGATCATCATCACCGGCTCGAGATCACCTTCGGGAATGTTGCGGATTTGGAAGATACCGGCCTGTGAAACCTCCACCATGAAGAGGGTCCGTTCGTCAGGCAGTTTGGCGCTCACCGTGATCGTGAGGGTAACTTCGAAGATTCCGTCGTCGACCGGCTTGCCGTCGGTGCGCAACTGGACGTTGACCTGCGGGTTTTCACGCTCGAGAAAGATCTTGGGGGCGTTCGGGACTTCCAGCGACAAATCCTTGACGTACAGCTTTTCGATCGAGAATACGGGTTGGGTGTTTTCAGCCATTTTAATTGCCTGCTTGCGTGGTTTCAGTATGGATCCGGCGACGCCGGGCCTTCAGGGATCTAAGGGTTGATTCAGGGATTGTTCAGGAGCGCCTCGAGTTTGCCCGCACGCTCCAGATCATGGAGATCGTCGCAGCCGCCCACATGGCTGTCGCCGATGAAGATTTGCGGAACGGTCCTGCGACCGCTCAGCGCGACCATTTCACTGCGTCGCTCCGGATGCAGATCCACCCGGATCTTCTCGAGCCTCTCGACCCCTTTGCTCAACAACAGTTGTTCGGCGCGTATGCAGTACGGGCAAGTGCCGGTCGCGTACATCTTCACCGCGGCCTTCGATGCGGGTTCGCTCATTTGGATTTCTTCTTGCGTCCAAGTGGCTGGCCGGCTTTCTCCCATTCGAAGATGCCGCCACGCAGGTTGAACAGTTTGTCGAAACCGGCCTTGCGCAGGGTGCCGAGCGCCGAACTCGAGCGGGCACCGGTGGCGCAGCACAGAATCAAGGGTTTGCTCTTGAGTTTCTCGAGTTCGGCGATGCGGTGCGGTAGGTCCTTGAGGGCGATGTTGCGGGCGTTGGGTATGTGGCCCTGTTCGAATTCGCCCTGATCGCGCACATCCACCACTACCGCGTCTTCGCGATTCATCAGCAGGGTTGCCTCGACCGGAGAGAGCTGGGTCCTGTCGCCGCGCGAGCGGATCAGGTCGACGAGCAACCAGCTCCCCGTAATTGCGGCCAAGGCCACCCAATACCAATTTTGCTGAAAAAATTCCACTACTTGCTGCTCCGTTGTGATTTGAAAGCGTGTGTCAGCGTGCCGAGCCAGAGGCCGGAACGCCGCAGAACAATTCGCGCATCAACACGATCAGTTGAAGCGTGCGCTGGTCGCAGACGCGGTAATAGACCCGGTTTGCTTCCTTGCGAGTCTGCAGGATGCCCTTGTCGCGCAAGATCGCAAGATGCTGGGAAATGTTGCTTTGCGACGTGCCCACGACCTCGACGATATCTTGTACGCAGACCTCACTCTCGCCCAGCACGCACAGGATTTTCAGACGCAAGGGATGGGCGATCGATTTGAGCGCCCGCGCGGCGGTCTCGATTTGCTCATGCTTGTCGATCAGGTCGATGAAGGAGTTGTGATCCACTTGGCGGCGCCGGCGAGTTAAGACAAGAGGAGTAGTATAAAATAATGCGGCTCGATGGGGCGTGAGATTCGTTGTCGCGGATTTGATTCGATACTCGGCCGCCGCGGCGCAACAAAGGTTCTCGTCTGCTCGATCGGCTCATCCTTCATTCATTGTGTGCGCGAACTCATGTACAAGATTGTTTTATTAAGGCACGGCGAATCGACCTGGAACCAGGAAAACCGTTTCACCGGATGGACCGATGTAGACCTGACCGAGCGTGGCGTCGCCGAGGCGCATCGCGCCGGGCAACTCCTTAAAGTCAAGGGATTCGTTTTCGACAAAGCCTACACCTCCGTGCTCAAGCGTGCCAACAAGACGCTTAACCTGGTACTGGAAGAGCTCGACGCGCTATGGTTGCCGGTGGTCCACTCGTGGCGCCTCAACGAGCGTCACTACGGTGCGCTGCAGGGGCTCAACAAGTCGGAAACTGCTGCCAAATATGGCGATGAACAGGTACTGATGTGGCGTCGTTCGTACGACACGCCGCCACCGCCGTTGCCCGAAGGTGACGAGCGGCTCGATCTGGCGGATCCACGCTATGCTGCGTTGCCGCATGCGAAGTTTCCGCGCACCGAGTGTCTCAAGGATACCGTTGCGCGTTTCATCCCATACTGGGAAACGGTGATCGCACCCGACATCCTCGCCGGCCAGCGCCTCCTCATCACTGCACATGGCAACAGCCTGCGCGCGCTCATCAAGTATCTCGACGGCATCTCCGACAGCGACATCGTTGCGCTGAACATCCCTACCGCCCAACCGCTCGTGTATGAGCTCGACGCCGATCTCAGACCGATCCGGAGCTACTACCTTGCAGACGAAAGCACCATCAGGGCTGCAGAGGCCGAGGTTGCGAGCCAGGCTGCACGCGCCAAAGTCTGAGTTGGATCAGCAGCGATCTGCGCTCGGGGCGCAAGTCGAATGAGGCGAACAATGGGAAGCGGGTTGGCGGCGGCGCTTGCCGTCGGCGTCTTGCTGTCGACCTGTGCGTGCGCAGCGCCCGCCAGCGAGGTTGACAACAGGCGTGCCGACCTTGATGTCCTCAAGCGTAGGATCGACGAACTCGACAAAAGTATTGCCGGCGCCCAAGCCAGCCGCAGCGCGGCCGAGGGTGAGCGGGTGCAGGCTGAACGCGCGGTATCCGCGGCGCGTCGGCGCATTCGTGATCTGGCGGCCGAGCTTGCCCGGGTCGAGGCGGAGTTGGCCGAGAAGCAGGCGGAGCAAGCGCGGGTGGCAGCGCGGATTACGACCGGGCAGGCCGAGCTCGCTCAGTGGTTGCGCAGAAACTACATGCGTGGCGGCAGTGAGGTCGCCCCTTTTCTCGCTGCGCAGGATCCCAATCAGATCTCCCGTGACCTTCGCTACCTGGAACATCTCGGGCGTGCGCGGCTGGAGTTGATAGAAAGCCTGCGCGCCGATCTGCGCCAGCAGGAAAGCTTGGTCGCAAGCGTTGCTGCGCGTACGCAGACCTTGCGTAGCCTTGAGACTGAGCAACGTAGCGAGTCGGCCGCGCTCGAGAAGGTCCTGGCAGAACGCTCGCGGGTGGTCGCCGGTCTGACCACCGAGCTTAAGAAGCAGCGCGCCGAACTCGCCGAACTGCGCGAGGACGAGGAGCAACTGGGGAGGGTGTTGGCTGTTCTTGCCCGCCAACAGGCCGAGCGGGAGGCTGCGCGACGGGCCGAGGAAGCCCGCCGTGCTGCAGAAGCAGCGCGGCGCGCCGAGATCGCCCGGCGCGCAGCCGAAGCGGAGCGGGTTGCCGCCGAGCAGCGAGCCAGGATGGCGCAGCCGGCCCAGCGCGAAGCGCCCGAGCGACGGGTCGCGGAAGGCGAAGCAGTCAAAGAACCCGGACCCGAACCGGTAGTCGGGCAGGTTACGCGCGCAGCCGAGATCGCGCCCACCGGCGTGAGTTTTGCCCAGTTGCAGGGAAAGATGCGTTTTCCGGTGCGCGGGGAACTGGTAGGGCGTTTCGGTGCTCCTAGAGCGCAGGGTGGGACGCGTTGGCGAGGCGTGTTCATCCGCGCCGGGAGCGGTCAGGACGTGCTTGCGGTTGCGCCGGGTGAAGTGGTGTTCGCCGATTGGCTCAGAGGCTACGGAAACCTGATCATCGTCGATCACGGCAGCGAGTACATGACGATCTACGGGCATAACGACGCGCTCCTGCGTGAAGTGGGCGACCGCATTGCGGGGGGGGCGGCCATTGCCAGTGTGGGCGCCAGCGGAAGCGTTCAGGAATCGGGTTTATACTTTGAAATTCGGCACCGGGGTCAGCCTGTCGACCCCATGAAGTGGGTTCGCCTAAATTAGCTGGGCCGGTGTCAACTCGGCAAAGCGTTCACATCTGGAGTGGTCATGCGCAACAAGTTTCAAAAAGCGGGATTGGTGATGACCGGAATCTTTGCCGGCATTCTGATCAGCCTGAATTTTTCGGCCAACGCGGACCGAGTCGCTCCCGCGAGCCTGCCGGTAGAAGAGTTGCGCGCGTTTGCAGATGTCTTCAATGCGATCAAGCAGGGCTACGTAGAGCCGGTCGAAGACCGCAAGCTGATCAATCATGCGATCAGCGGTATGCTGACCGGGCTCGACCCGCATTCGGCCTATCTCGATGCCGAGGCGTTCAAGGAGCTCCAGGAAGGTACTCAGGGCGAGTTTGGCGGCCTTGGCATTGAAGTCGGCATGGAAGACGGCTTCGTCAAGGTCGTCTCCCCGATCGAGGGTACCCCGGCGTTTCGTGCGGGTGTCCAGTCGGGTGACCTGATCGTGAAGCTCGACGATACCCCGGTCAAGGGCATGGACCTGTCGGATGCTGTCAAGATGATGCGCGGCAAGCCGGGCACGGCGATCACCTTGACGATCATGCGCAAGGGCGAAAGCGCGCCGGTGGTGACCAAGCTTACCCGCGAGGTCATCAAGGTGCAGAGCGTGCGCTCGAAGGTCATCGAACCTGGCTTCGGCTACCTCAGGGTCAGCCAGTTTCAGGAAAATACCGCCACGGCGGTGGTCGATCATCTCAACAAGCTCGCCGCGGAAGGTCCGCTGACCGGGCTGGTGCTCGATCTGCGTAATGATCCGGGCGGTCTGCTGCATGGCGCCATCGGCGTATCGGCTGCTTTCCTGCCGGCCGATACGCTGGTGGTCTCGACCGACGGCAGAACCCCCGATGCACGGCGTGAATACCGGGTCTCGGCCGAAGACTACCTGCGCGGCCGTACCCGCGATTTCATCCGCAACCTGCCGCCTTTCGCGCGCGAGGTGCCGATGGTCGTACTCGTCAATGGTGGCTCGGCTTCGGCCAGCGAGATTGTCGCGGGCGCGCTTCAGGACCACAAGCGGGCGACCATCCTGGGAACTCAGAGTTTCGGCAAGGGTTCGGTTCAGACCATTTTGCCTATCAACAACAACTCGGCGATCAAACTCACTACGGCGCGTTATTACACCCCGAGCGGGCGCTCCATCCAGGCCAAGGGGATCGAGCCCGACTTCGTGGTCGAGGAGACCGAGAATGGCTCGAGCAGGCGGGTGCGTGAAGCCGATCTGCTGGGGCATCTCGAAAATGGCGCCGAAAGACCGGCTGAAGCTGCAAAATCGGATCCAAATGCAGAGCCAACCGATGAAGACCAGGCCACCACGCCGCGCTTTGAGATGGGTGGGGCGGACGACCACCAGCTTCTTCAGGCCTTGCGTCTTCTCAAGGGCGAACAGATCGTCCAGAATGGAGAGGACAAGAGCTGACGAAGGGGCGCCACCATGCGTCGGGAAACTGCATACAAGCTCGCCGGACGCAAGCATGATCATCCGGTAACCGGTTCCGGGCTCGAAAAGGAGCGGGAGATTCGGTTTGCCGCCTATCCGCCTGGACAGGCAGACCGGGCCTTTGAGGCCTTGCGCATTCTCAAGGGTGTGTTCGTTCGCCGCGGAGTCCGCGATGATTCGGTGGTGGTGCGCTATTCGGTTCTCGACTACTCACTCGAGTTGATCGAAGAGGCATTGACCGATGCGGGTTATCACCTCGACAGCAACCTTTATTCAAAGCTCGTTCGGGCGCTGGTCTATTTCTGTGAAGAAACCCAGCGCCATAATCTGCTCTCCCCCGAGCGTCTGATCAAGAAATCGAACGAAGTTTACATCACCGTTTACGATCAGCATCCGCACGGCGATCACGACGACACGCCGCCCGAACTGCGCGAGTACAAGTAGCCGCGTCGGTCGTCGTCTGGCCGCACCCGTTCAACTATCCGGATTGCCTCATGAACGACGACCAGTTGCTGCGCTACAGCCGCCATATTCTGCTGCCGGAGATCGGTGTTGAAGGACAGCAGGCCATTCTTGCGGCGCGCGTGCTCGTCGTGGGGGCAGGGGGGCTCGGGTCGCCGGCCGCGATGTACCTTTCCGCTGCAGGCGTCGGTACCTTGGTGCTGTGCGACGGAGATACGGTCGATCTCACTAATCTGCAGCGCCAGATTCTTCATTCTGCCGCGGCGGTGGGCAAGCTCAAGGTCGAATCGGGGCGTGAAACGCTGGCGCGCCTGAACCCCGAGGCTGAGATTGAAACGATCGCGGAGCGACTAGAGGGCCGGGCGCTCGAGGATCAGGTCGAACGCGCGGATATCGTGCTCGATTGTTCCGACAATTTTGCGACCCGGCATGCTATCAATCGCGCCTGCGTAAAGTTTCGCAAACCTTTGGTATCCGGTGCCGCGATCCGTTTTGACGGTCAGGTGTCGGTTTTCGATCTTCGCCATTCGGAAAGTGCCTGCTATCACTGCCTGTTTCCCGAAGGCATGGCGGTGGACGAGGTCAGATGTGCGGTCATGGGGGTATTTGCACCCCTGACCGGAATCATCGGTGCGACGCAGGCGGCCGAAGCCTTGAAGCTTCTGACCGGTTGCGGCACCTCGCTCGACGGGCGCCTGCTGTTGCTGGACGGGCTCGACATGGAGTGGCGCAGCATCAGTCTCGGCCGCGACCCGGAATGCCGGGTGTGTAAGGGACGTGCCTGAGCGATGGACGTGACGACTGGTGTCGTTGCTGCAACTACAAGCCTTGTGTGATCGGGCGGGCGACGATTCGCAAGTCCTTGCCGAGCTGTCTGATATCGCGAATGTCCAGGCGGGTAGCCTGATCGAGGGCGTCTGCTGCTGCGAGCTTGAAAAGCCCTTGGGCATTGTCGCCGACCAGCATCGGCGCCAGGTAGAGCAGCAATTCGTCGACGCAGCGCTCGCGCAGCAGCGAGCCGTTGAGCTTGACGCCGGCCTCGACATGGATCTCGTTGAACGACCTGCGGCCGAGTTCGTGCATGAGCAGCTGCAAATCCACCTTGCCTGCCGGGTTGGGCAGTGACACCACCTCGATGCCGAGGGTCTGCAGCGATTCGATTCTTGATCGATCATCCGATGCGGTGGCAACCAGGCAATGCCCTCCAGACAATATTCTGGCCGAGGTGGGCACTTCGAGTCTTGCGTCAATCAGAACCCGCCAGGGTTGCCGCTCGCACGCGACTTCGCGCACATTCAACTGTGGATCGTCGGCGAGAACCGTTCCGATGCCGGTGAGCACCGCACAGGCGCGTGCACGCCAAGCGTGGCCGTCCCGTCGCGCGGCCGCGCCGGTGATCCATTGGCTGGTACCGTTGTTGAGGGCCGTCTTGCCATCAAGGGTGGCGGCGGCCTTGAGACGGATCCATGGCCGTCCACGGGTCATGCGCGAGACGAAGCCAATATTGAGTTCAAGCGCTTCGGTGCTCATCAGGCCGCATTGGGCCGCGACGCCGGCCAAGCGCAGGCGCTCTAGGCCACGCCCCGCCACCAGCGGGTTCGGGTCTTCCATCGCGACGACGACCCGTGAGATCCCGGCGGCGATCAGTGCGTCGGCGCACGGGGGCGTGCGGCCATGGTGTGCGCAGGGCTCGAGTGTGACGAAGGCGGTGGCACCCCTTGCGCGGTCACCGGCAAGCCTGAGGGCCTCGATCTCGGCATGGGCCTCGCCGGCGCGTCGATGCCAGCCTTCACCCACGCTCACCCCATCCCGAATGATGACGCAACCCACGCGCGGATTGGGGGTGGTCGTCAGAAGCCCGCGTCCTGCAAGCTCGAGCGCACGCGCCATGGCCGCGTGATCAGTTGCCGAAAAGGTCATTCTCGTCTGGCGTGGGGTTCGTTTCACGCGGGTTGCGACTACGCTTCGGACGTGCCTGCACTTCGCGGATCACCTCTGAAAACTCATCGACGTCGGCGAAGTTGCGATAGACCGAGGCAAAACGGATATAGGCCACCTTGTCGAGCTTCTTCAGCTCGCGCATGACCAATTCGCCGATCTTCTCGCTCGGAATCTCTGCCTCGCCCAGCGACAGCAGGCGCGCTTCGATACGGTCGATCGCGGCCTCGACGAGTTCAAGCGTGACCGGACGTTTGCGCAGGGCGAGCGTCATGCTGCTCGCGAGCTTGGCGTGGTCGAATTCGGTCCGGTTGCCGTTGCGCTTGATGATGTGAGGCATCTTGAGGTCGATGCGCTCATAGGTTGTGAAGCGCTTGTCGCACTTCACGCAGCGACGCCGCCGCCGGACGACATCGCCTTCGTCGTTCTCGCGGGTATCGGTGACCTGGGTATTGGGGTCGCTGCAGAAGGGGCACTTCATCGCAAGGTTTGCCCCGGTGCGAGTGCTTGTACACGGATGCTGGACTGCATGCTCGCCGGGCAAGGGCTTGCTGGGTATCCGGCGAGGCTGTACTCGCCGGATACACGAATGCGCTTCAGTCCATCAGGCTTGTGCTCAGCCGCCATAAACCGGAAAGCGCGCGCACAGGGCCGCAACCCTGGCCCTGATCGACGCAAGAACGGCTTCGTCGCCACGCGAATCGAGCGTGTCGGCGATTAGGTGAGCGACCTGTTCGGACTCGATCTCGGTAAAGCCGCGGGTGGTCATTGCGGGCGAACCGATGCGGATGCCTGAGGTCACGAACGGCTTTTCGGGGTCCTTGGGGATCGCGTTCTTGTTCACGGTGATGTGCGCGCGGCCGAGCAGCGCTTCGGCGTCCTTGCCGGTGATGTTCTTGGCGCGCAGATCGAGAAGGAACACATGACTCTCGGTGCGGCCCGAAACGATGCGCAAGCCGCGATCTTCGGCCAGCACCTTGGCCATCACGCGGGCGTTGGCGATGACCTGTTCCTGATAGATCTTGAACTTCGGCCCGAGTGCCTCCTTGAATGCGACCGCCTTGGCGGCGATCACATGCATCAGCGGCCCACCCTGAAGACCGGGGAAGATCGCCGAATTGAGCGCCTTCTCATGCTCGGCCTTCATCAGGATGATTCCGCCGCGTGGACCGCGCAGGGTCTTGTGGGTGGTCGAGGTGACAACATCGGCATGCGGAACCGGGTTGGGGTAGTAGCCGGCGGCGATCAGGCCGGCGTAGTGGGCCATGTCCACCCAGAAGGTTGCGCCGACTTCCTTGGCGATCTTCGCGAAGCGTTCAAAATCGATGTGTAGCGAGTAGGCCGACGCGCCGGCGACGATGATGCGCGGCTTGTGCTGGCGGGCGAGCGCCTCCATGGCCGGGTAGTCGATCTCTTCTTTCTCGTTCAGGCCGTAGGCCACCACGTTGAACCACTTTCCGGACATGTTGAGTGGCATGCCATGGGTGAGGTGGCCGCCCTCGGCGAGGCTCATGCCCATGATGGTGTCGCCGGGCTTGGCGAAGGCCATCAACACCGCCTGGTTGGCCTGCGAGCCGGAGTTCGGTTGAACGTTTGCGGCTTCGGCACCGAACAGCTTCTTGATGCGATCGATCGCGATCTGCTCGGCGACGTCGACATGCTCGCAGCCGCCGTAGTAGCGCTTGCCGGGATAGCCCTCGGCGTACTTGTTGGTGAGCTGCGAGCCCTGGGCTTCCATGACCGCATGGGACACATAGTTCTCGGACGCGATCAGTTCGATATGGTCTTCCTGACGGCGATTCTCGGCTTGCACTGCGGCCCAGATTTCCGGGTCGATCCTGGATAAGGTGTCTTGCGATGAAAACATTGGGCGAACTCGAAGCTGTTGGTTTGAAGGCGGATATTATCATGCCTGCGATTGCCGTACTCAGGCGCAGCAAAGCCCGCCAGGGTCTAGCAATCGTGTACAGAGCAGGTGGCGACTGTGCTTCAGGCGTTGGGCAATTCGTCCCGCGCTGTAGCGAGGTGGGTCGTGTCGCCCCATGACTCGAGCTCCCAACGCCCACGATGACGCACCCAGTTGAGGGCAGCGTTTGGGATGGTGAAATCGCGAGCAGCCGTCAGTGATTTGCCCGTAGCGAGGCGATGCACGATGTCGAGCACGCCACCATGGGTCACGACCAGCACGCAGGCGCCCGGGTGCCTGCTCACGATATCCTCGAGCGCGGCGCGGACTCGCTCGCTGAAGGCATGGAGGCTTTCGCCTCCGGCCGGAAACGCATAGTGCGGGTCGCGCTCTTCGAAGCGTGCGTAGGCCTCGGGAAAGCGCTGCTTTGCTTCGACGTAGGTGAGCCCCTGGAAACACCCATAATGCCGCTCGCGCAGGGCAGGCGCCGTGTTGGGAAGGAGTCCGGCCGCACGGCTCGCAACCCGTGCGGTCTCAAAGGCTCTTTGCAGATCACTGCTGTAACAGGCTGAAAAAAGCCCGGCCGGCAAGCAGGCCGCGGTCGCCGCAGCCTGCGCTTGCCCGACTTCGTTCAATGGTACGTCGATGTGGCCTTGTAGCCGACGGTCGGCATTCCATGCCGTTTCGCCGTGCCTGACAAGGCACAGGCGTGTGACCGGCGTCATCAGTTCCATCCCCCTCCAGTGCCGCCGCCGTCCTCGCTGCCGCCACCCGCGCCGCCGCTATCGCCGTCGCCCCAACCACCGTCGCCTGCGGGCGACTCGATCTGGATCGAGTCGAGATCGACCTCGACCTTTTCGTCGAGCCCCCCGGTCACCAGTTGCGGGAAGATCACAATCAGGACCAGCAGCAAAATCTGGATACCGATGAAGACCACCGAGCCGCGATAAATATCGGTGGTCTTGATGCCCGCAATGCGCTTACCCGTCAAACGGTCTATGTAGCTGCCCACAGGTGCGACGCTGCGGAGGTAGAACAACGCGAAGCCGAACGGCGGGGTGAGGAACGAGGTCTGGAGGTTGATCGCAATGATGACCCCGAACCAGATCAGGTCGATCCCCAGTTTGTCGGCAACCGGTGCGAGCATCGGAACCAGGATGAACGCGATCTCGAAGAAGTCGAGGAAGCAGCCCAGTATGAAGATCACGGTATTCACGAAGATCAGGAATCCGATTTCACCGCCGGGCAACTTGTCGAACAGGTGCTCAACCCAGATGTGTCCATCGACCGCATTGAAGGTGAAACTGAAAACTGTCGAGCCTATGAGGATGAACATCACGAAGACCGACAACTTGGTCGTCGCCTCAAGCGCCTGGACCAGGGTGCTCATGTCGAGACGCTTGCGCATGACGGCCATCAGCAGCGCCCCTGCCGCGCCCATTGCCCC